>JBKGZE010000163.1:0-5938 GCA_046545735.1 Gemmatimonadota bacterium
ATTCAACCCTCCGGGTCCGCTTCTGCCTTCCGGCGTCCGCTTCCTGCCTTCCGGCGTCCTTCCCGGCTCCGTCCTCGCCGGCACGCGGCTCCTCCCGTGGACCGTGCGCCGTGGACCGTAAACCGTGGACCGTAAACCGTGGACCGTAAGCCGTGGACCGTGGACCCTGGACCCTTCCGGCCATTCCCCCGCCCCGCCCGACGCAGTTCCGTGGGGTCACCATGACTCCAACGCGGAGGCCGACGTGGCCAAACAGTACCGGTTCCGGTTCAAGCACCTGGACGTCTACCAGCAGGCCGTGGAGCACTTCAAGTGGACGTGTCAGGTGGTCCAGCGGATGCCGAGGGGGCCGTTCAAGGTGAGCGACCAGGCGGTGGGGGCGTCGCTGTCGATCGTCGGGAACATCGGCGAGGCCAGCGGGCGCGAGAAGAAGTGGGGCGAGGTGCAGCAGCACTACCGCTACGCCCAGGGCTCCACCTGCGAGGCCGCAACCCACCTCGATACCTTCGCGGCACTCGGCGTGATCGACGAAGACGAGTACAACGCCGCGGAAGAGCGCCTCGCCCGCATCGCCGCCATGCTCACCCGCCTCGCCCAGCGCCAGCGCCGCCTCGCCCGCGAGGAACGCCTCCGCCACACCGCCGCAAAGCAGCGCACGATGAACGCCGCCCACCCCCGAACCGGGGCCGAGGGCGGAGCGAAGCGACCGCCCGAGATCGAACCCCCGCGCAGCGGGGCCGAGGGCGGAGCGAAGCGACCGCCCGAGATCGAACCCCCGCCCCGCGGGGCTGCCGCGCGAGCAACGCGAGCGCCGGCAGTCGAACCCCCGCCCCGCGGGGTCGCCGAGGCCGCGCCAGCGGCCGAGGCGATCGAACCTCGACCCTCGCACCCGACCCCCGAACCCCAATGAACGCCCACGCGCTTCCCGACCTCCTTGCCGACGACCGACCCCACCTCTTCGACGGCGCCATGGGCACGATGCTCTACTCCAACGGCGTCTTCATCAACCAGTGCTACGACGAGCTGGCGCTGACGAAGCCCGACCTGGTGAAGGGCATCCACGACGACTACGTCCAGGCCGGCGCCGAGATCATCGAGACGAACACGTTCGGCGCGAACGCCATGAAGCTGGAGAAGCACGGCCTCGAGCAGCGGGTCTTCGAGATCAACGCCGCGGCCGCGCGACTCGCGAAGCGGGCGGCGGGCGAGCGGGCGCTGGTGGCCGGGTCCATCGGGCCGCTGGGGATCCGGATCGAGCCGTACGGCCCGACGGCGCTGGAGGAGGCACGCGACTGCTTCCGACAGCAGGTCGAGGGGCTGGCCGACGGCGGCGTCGACCTCTTCATCCTGGAGACGTTCACGGACCTGGCCGAGATCCAGCAGGCGATCCTCGCCGTCCGCGAGGCGACCGACCTCCCGGTCATCGCCCAGATGACCGTGCGGGAGGACGGGACCACCCTCTTCGGCACGCCGGCCGAGCTGATCGCCCAGCGGCTCGACCAGTGGGGCGCGGACGTCATCGGCCTCAACTGCTCGGTGGGGCCCCACGGCATCCTCGGCGGCATCGAGCGGATCGCGGCCGCCACCACCCGCCCGCTCTCCGCGCAGCCCAACGCGGGCGCGCCCCGTGAGATCGACGGCCGCAAGATCTACATGGCCTCGCCCGACTACTTCGCCAGGTACGCCCAGCGGCTGATCCGCACCGGCGCACGGTTCGTCGGCGGCTGCTGCGGGACCACGCCCGAGCACGTCCGCCGGATGGCCGACGCCGTCCGCGCGCTCTCACCCGGCCAGGCCCGGCCCCACGCGGTGCTCACGCGCGTGCAGGCGACCGACGGCGCCGTCGACCCCGTCCCGCTCGACCAGCGCTCCCGGCTGGGGCGGAAGCTCGCGGCGGGCGAGCTCGTCACCAGCGTCGAGATCGTCCCGCCGAAGGGCGCGGACCCGGCCGCCATGCTCGTCGGCGCCCGCCGGCTCCGCGACGCCGGCGTCGACGCCGTCAACGTCCCCGACGGCCCCCGGGCCCAGATGCGAATGGGGGTGATCGCCGCGAGCGTGCTCATCGAGCGGGACGTCGGCATCGAGGCCGTCGTCCACTACACCTGCCGCGACCGCAACCTCCTGGGCATGCTCTCCGACCTCCTGGGCGCGCAGGCGCTCGGGCTCCGCAACCTCCTGCTCATCACCGGCGACCCGCCCCGGATGGGCCCCTACCCCGACGCGACCGCCGTCTTCGATATCGACGCCATCGGCCTCACCAACCTCGTCGCCCGGCTTAACCACGGGCTCGATCCCGGCGCCAACCCCATAGGCGACCCCACCTCGTTCACCATCGGCGTGGGCGCGAACCCCGGCGCCGTCGACCTCGGCCACGAGCTCAACCGCTTCTACTGGAAGGCGGAGGCCGGCGCAGAGTACGCCATCACCCAGCCCGTCTTCGACGTCGACCAGCTGATGGCGTTCGTCCGGGAGCTCGATCGGCGCAAGATCCGGATCCCCATCGTCGCCGGCATCTGGCCCCTGGTCAGCTCCCGCAACGCCGAGTTCCTCGCCAACGAGGTGCCGGGGATCACCGTGCCCGAGCGGATCATCGAACGCATGCGGCTGGCCCAGGCCAGAGGCAAGGAGCACGCGCTCGACGAAGGCATCGCCATCGCCCGCGAGACCTTCGCCTCCATCCGTGCAGAGGTCCAGGGACTCCAGGTCAGCGCACCCTTCGGCAAGGTCGACTTCGCCCTCCGCGTCCTCGACGGCGTCATCCAGCCCGCCGCCCGGCCCGCGGCGGCGCCCTCCTGAACCCGCAGCGCGAGCCCCGCGGCCGGCGAGGCCCTGCACCTGGCGACGTCCGCCTGGAGCGGGGCTCACGCCCGGGCGGCCCGGGGTCGGGCCTCGAACCTCGAAACTCTTGTGCAGCCGACGCACCCCGTGCAATCGTACATGACCGACCCGGGTCTGTCCCCGCGACGGCTGGGCCCGCGCCCTCGGGACCACCGACACCCCGCTCCTCATCCTCGCCTCCAACGACCAGGCCCGCCGATGCACCGGCTGCGCGAACGGACGGGTGCGCCGGTCCTGGTGCTCGCGGAGGGCTGAACGGCGCATCGGTGTGCCGCGTGCGCGACCGTCCACTCGCCCGCCCTGCCAGACGAGGACCTGGTGGCCGCGGTGGAGGAGCCGGCAGGAGAGTCCGCCGCCCCCTGAAGTCCCCCTCGAACCCCGCACAGCGGGGCTCCCGCGCGAGCAACGCGAGCGCCAGGATTCGAACCCCCGCACAGCGGGGCTCCCGCGCGAGCAACGCGAGCGCCAGGAGTCGAACCCCCGCGCAGCGGGGCTCCCGCGCGAGCAACGCGAGCGCCAGGAGTCGAACCCCCGCGCAGCGGGGCTCCCGCGCGAGCAACGCGAGCGCCGGGAGTCGAACCCCCGCGCAGCGGGGCTCCCGCGCGAGCAACGCGAGCGCCGGGAGTCGAACCCCCGCACAGCGGGGTCGACGCGGCGCAGCCGCCGTCGATCGAACCCCGCGCGCAGCGCGGCCGTCGCCTACGTCTCGATATCCGCCTCGGCGAAGTGCTCGCGGCGCTCGACGCCGAGGACGCCCTTCACGCTCCGGATGGAGCGGACCACCTTCCTGAGATGCTGGAGGTTCTCGACCTCGACGACGAAGGAGCCGGTCATGCCGCCCTCGACGCCGTGGACCTCCGCGGAGGAGATGTTGGTGGCGGTGTTGGTGATGGCGTTGGCGATGTCGCCGAGGAGGCCGCGGCGGTCGTCGCCCTCGACGATGAGGCGGACGAAGAAGCGGTCGCCGGCCTCGGCCTTCCACTCGATCTCGACGCGTCGCTCCGGGTGCTCGGCGAGCTGGAGGACGTTCGGGCAGTCCTTGCGGTGGATGCTGATGCCGCGTCCGCGAGTGATGTAGCCGATGACGTCGTCGCCGGGGACGGGCTGGCAGCACTGGGAGTAGCGGACCATGAGGTTCTCGAGCCCCTGGATCCGCACGGCGTTGCTGGCGCCGCCGCGGACCTTCTCCACGAGCCGCTCGAACGCGTTGGGCTGCTTCTCGGGGACGCCGCCGTCCTGGTCGGGGTAGAGCTCGTTGAGGATGGCGTTGAGGCCGATGTCGCCGCGGCCGAGCCCGGCCAGGACGTGGTCGAAGCCGGGGACGTTGAGCGCGTCCGCGGTGCGCTCCATGGCCTCGCCGTCGGGCTTGGGCGCCTTCCGCTTCTTCCGCTCCCGCTCCATGATCTCGCGGCCGAGCTTGAGCGAGCTGTCGAACTCCTCCTGGCGGATCCACTGCCGGATCTTCTGCCGGGCGCGGGCGGTGCGGACGAAGCCGAGCCAGTCCCGCGACTGCCGCTGGCGCTCGTCGGTGATCACCTCCACGGTGTCGCCGTTCCTCAGCTCGCGGCTGAGCGGCGAGATCCGGCCGTTCACGCGGGCGGCGGAGCAGCGGAGCCCCACCTCGGTGTGGACGGCGAACGCGAAATCGATGGGGGTCGCGTTCTTGGGCAGCTGCTTCACGTCGCCCTTGGGCGTGAAGACGAAGATCTCGTCCTGGAAGAGGTCGATCCGGAGGAACTCCATGAACTCCTCCGGCTCCCGGGTGTCCTGCTGCCATTCCAGGACCTGCCGGAACCAGGTGAGCGTCTCGTCGACCTCGTCCAGCTCCTGCTTGGGCGGCGGGAGCGCGCCGTCCTCCTTGTACTTCCAGTGCGCGGCGATCCCGTACTCCGCGGTCCGGTGCATCTCGCGGGTCCGGATCTGGATCTCGTAGAGCCGCCCGCCCGGGCCGAAGATGGTCGTGTGCAGCGACCGGTACATGTTCGACTTGGGCGTGGCGATGTAGTCGTGGAACCGCTCCTGGAGGGGCGTCCACTGGTTGTGGATGATGCCCAGCGCGTGGTAGCAGTTGGCCACGGAGTCGGTGATGACGCGGATCGCCATGAGGTCGTAGATCTCCTCGTACGGCTTGGTCCGGTGCATCATCTTCCGGTGGATCGACCACAGGTGCTTCGGCCGACCGTAGACCTCGCACGGGATCCCGTTCTTCCGGAGCTCCTCCTCCAGCGGCTGCCGCAGCCCCTCGACCCAGTCCTCCCGCTCCGCGCGGCGGTCCTTCACCTTCTTCACCAGGTCCCGGTACGCCTCCGGCTCCAGGTGCTTGAAGCTCAGGTCCTCCAGCTCCCACTTGATCTGCGCCATCCCGAGCCGGTGGGCCAGCGGCGCGTAGATCTCCCGCGTCTCCAGCGCGATCCGCTTCTGCTTCTCCGGACGCAGGTGGTCCAGCGTCCGCATGTTGTGCAGCCGGTCCACCAGCTTGATCAGAATCACCCGCGCGTCGCTCGCCATGCTCAGCAGCAGCTTGCGGTAGTTCTCCACCTGCTGCTCCGTGGTCGACCGGAACTTCACCTTCCCGATCTTGGTCACCCCGTCCACCACGTTGGCGACGACCTCGCCGAACTCCTCCTGCACGTCCTCCAGCGTCCGCGGCGTGTCCTCCACCGTGTCGTGGATCAGCCCCACCACCACGCTGACCGTGTCCAGGTGCAGCTCCGCCAGGATCCGGGCCACCTCCGTGGTGTGCACGATGAACGACTCCCCGCTCGCCCGCTTCTGGCCGCGGTGCGCCTCCTCCGCGAACGCGTACGCCTTCGCGATGAGCGGCACGTCCAGCCGCTCGGAATGCGGCTCCACCGCCTCCCGCAGCCGCGAGGGCAGTCGCTCCAGCGCGCTGGCCGCCGCGGTCGCCCCGTCGGGGGCGGCCTCGGCGGTCCCGGTCGTACGTCGGCCTTCGGTCGCTGCGGAGGGGTTCACGAACACTCCCCGGTCAGAATGCGCCACGGCAGCCCCGCGGCGCGGATCGTTCCTCGTCCCGGATCCCGTACCCCGGAGGCGCACGGCGGTTCGGGGGCTGTGTGGAAGGTAATGGGCGGATGGGTCG
>JBKGZE010000164.1:0-5924 GCA_046545735.1 Gemmatimonadota bacterium
CGTCCGGGATGCCCGGGCCGTTCCACCGCCAGTCGGGAGCCATGCCCTTGAAGTTGGCGGCGGTCCGCGCCCTCGCGTTCTCGGCCTCGTCAGGGTGGACGGGGACCGGGTCGTACTCGCGACCGATCCGCAGCACCGTGCCGTCCGGCCGGAAGACGTCGAACTCGTACGCGTCCGCCACCCCGCCCACGAACGAGCCGTCGGGGCTGAACGCCCACACCTCCCGGGGCGTGAAGGGCACCGCGCTGCTCATGCGGAAGCTCTCGCCGGCGGCCGTGAGGAGCGCGGGTTCGTAATCCCAGTCCGGGGCGAGCAGGGAGTCCCCCGGCTCGCCATCCGGGGAGATCCGCTGGAGACCGCCGTAGCGCTCGCCATCGGCGTTCGTGCCCCAGATCTGCGTGTAGATGTTCCCGGCCGTGTCCACGTACAGCGGGCGCGACGTGAAGTGACCCCCGCGCAGCGGCCAGTGGTCCAGCGGCTCCCCGACCGCCGAATACACGTTGATCCGACCGTTGGCGGGGTCGCGGAGCAGGACCCGACCGTCCGGCAGCACCGCCAGCCCGCCGTCGGACTGCCGGTACTCGCCCGGACCGCCCCCCTCACGCCCGAACGTGCTCAGGTACCGGCCGTCCCCGTCGTACTGGCGCAATGCCGGCACCTGCCGGTCGTAGACGTACATGGACCCGTCGGCCCCGACACCCAGCCCGTGCACGTCGCCCAGCATGTAGACATCCTCGCCCTCCAGCGTCCCGACCCGGACCTCAGGCTCCATGGAACGCTCGGTCCCCCAACGGCTTCCGGCGATCGTTCGGATCGTGATCGTGTCCCCTGCCGTGTCCCGGACCGCACGCAGAGAGGGCGGGTCCCCGCCCCCGCACGCCGCCAGCGATGCGGCCAGCGCGAAGCAGACCAGACGGAACCAACCTGATTCGGAGGCGTGTGTCATCCGTGCGTTCGTTCGAGGTTCGGTCGACCGCGAGATCCGGGCGCTCCGATCGGGCCGGGTCGCGGTGCCCCGGCACGCTTCCCCTTCATGGGACGGGTCGCGAGCGGAAAAGGTTGGGGATTCCAGGTCGGGCGGACGGTCGCGTCACGGGGTAACGTCGCGCCGCTGCGGCCTCCTGGCGGTCGGGCCCGCCGGTCGTGAATCCCGCTAGCCGCCGGTCGCCACCTCCCGGCTCCCGCGGTCGACGCGGAAGCGGGTCACGTACTGGACGTCCAGCTCGTCGCGGACGACGGCCCAGACCCGGTCGCCGTCGAATACGGGGGTGGGCCGGAGGGAGAAGCCGCGGGGCGTGTTCGCGCGTCCCAGGTACGTGCCCTCGGGCTCGAAGACATCGAAAGCGACGGGCTCCCGCCACCGTTCGGGGGGCGGCGCGTCCGGGGCGTCGGACTGCTCCACCTGGTCGTCCGGGATCCGCTCGCCCGGCTGGTGGACGGCCACCCAGATCCGACCGTCCCGCCCCACGAAGATGCGGTGGAACGGCGGCTTCTCGTCCGGGATGCCGGGGCCGCTCCACTTCCAGTCGGGTTGTGTCCCCCGCATGTTGTGGCGCGCACGGTCCTCCCGATTCGCCTTCTCGTCGGCCTGCACGGAGACCGGATCGTAGACGCGCTCGATGCGGAGCACCGTCCCGTCGCGCCGGTACTGGTCGATGGCGTAGCGCGTGGACAGGCCGCCCACCATGTGGCCGAGAGGGCTGAACGCCCAGCTCTCTCGTGGGGAGAACGGGACGCCGGTGGTGCTCACGCTGGTGCCGCCGTCGCTGACCCGCCGGGCCACGAGCCGCGGTGCGTCGTAATCCCAGCTCGGCGCCGGGACCGTGTCCACCGGCTCGCCCGTGGTCGGGTCGTGCGCCACCAGTCCCATCCTCCACTCCGTCACGTCGGCCTCGGGGTCCAGGAGGATCTGGGTGTAGACGCGGTCGGCGGTGTCCACCACCAGAGGGCTGGAGGTGGAGAAGTTGCCGCGGACCGGCCAGGTCGCCACGGGCTCGCCGTCCGGCGCGTACACCTGGAGCCGCCCGTTCGACGGGTCCCGCAGCACCACCCGGCCGTCCGACAGTACGCCCAGCCCGCCGTCCGGGCGACGGTACTCGCCCGGGCCCGCACCCTCCCGGCCGAATGTGGCCAGGTAGCTTCCGTCCGCGGCGTACTTCCGGAGCGCCGGGACCTGCCCGTCCACCACGTAGATGGCCCCGTCCGGCGCGACCGCCAGCGATTGAACCTGCCCGAGCATGTAGTGATCCTCGCCCTCGAACACGCCGATCCGGACCTCGGGCTCCAGCGCCGCCGTCTCCCCCCACTCGCTCCCGGCCACCGTGCGGACCACCACGGTGTCGCCGATGGTGTCGTGCTCGACCTGGTGCCGCGGCGGCGCGCCACCGCCGCAGCCGGCGAGGAGTGCGAGGAGGGCCAGGACCGTAGGGGCCGGGTGCGCGAACCGTCGCGGCGCCGGTCGGACTCGGGGCTGACGGATAGGCCGGGGGTACCCGGAGGTGTTGGTCATGGCCGATGGTCAGGAGGAGGTTACGGGATCCAGGGAAAGAATGGGCGGCGGCACGACATCGTTGCAAGCCCCGCACTCGGCGACCCCGGTTGTGCGCACACGCGACCGGCTGGGTCCGGAGCACGCTCCGCCGGGCTGCCCGCCGAGTCGATGCCCCCGTAAACCGTAAACCGTAAGCCGTAAACCGTAAACCGTGAACCGTGAACCGAGCCCCGCCCGCGGCCGCCCCCTCGCGCGCGAAACACCCTGGCCTTACGTTTACTGGCTTTCGGCCTCACTTCCCCCCGGGACGAGTCAATGGACGAGCGATCAACCGAGTTCCTCAGCCGCCTGCTGGACGCGCCGGGCCCGAGCGGGTTCGAGGCCCGTGCCGCGCGCGTGTGGCGGTCGGAGGCGGAGTCCATCGCCGACGAGGTCACGGCCGATGTGAGCGGCAACTCGCTGGCGATGCTGAGGGGCGGGTGTCCGCGGGTCATGCTGGCCGGTCACATCGACGAGATCGGCCTCATGGTGACCCATGTCGACGACGAGGGCTACCTCTACTTCGAGGGGATCGGCGGCTGGGATCCGCAGGTGCTGGTGGGGCAGCGGGTGAAGCTCCTGTCGCAGGGCGGGGACGTGACGGGTGTGATCGGGAAGAAGCCGATCCACCTGATCAAGGGGGACGAGAAGGAGAAGGCGTCGAAGATCGAGGACCTCTGGATCGACATCGGGGCGAAGGACCGGGAGGCGGTGCGGGAGCGCGGGGTCCGGGTGGGCGACCCCGCGGTGATCGACGCGCCGATGGTGGAACTGGACGGGGACCGTATCGCGAGCCGCGCGATCGACAACCGGGTGGGCGCGTTCGTGGTGCTGGAGGCGCTGCGGCTGCTGGCGGCGGACCGGCCGGGCGCGACGGTGACGGCGGTGGCGACGTCGCAGGAGGAGATCGGGTACAGCGGCGGTGGGGCGCGGACGAGCGCGTACCGCCTGGAGCCGGACGTGGCGGTGGTGGTGGACGTGACGTTCGCGACGGACGCGCCGGGAGTGGAGAAGAAGGAGCTGAGCGACCACAAGCTGGGCGGCGGCCCCGTGCTGGGCCGGGGCTCGGCGGCGCACCCGGTGGTATTCGAGCGGCTGGTCGAGGCGGCGGAGCGGGAGGGTATCCCGTACACCATCGCCGCCCAGGGCCGCTTCACGGCGACGGACGCCGACGCCATCTATCTCTCCCGCGCCGGCGTGGCGACGGGGCTGATCTCGGTCCCGAACCGGTACATGCACTCGCCGAACGAGGTAGTGAGCCGGAGCGACCTGGAGCGGGCGGCGCGGCTGCTGGCCGCGTTCGTCCGCGGCCTGACCGAGGACACGGACTTCGTGCCCCGATGATCATCGACATCTCCCAGCCACTGGGACCCGAGACCGCCGTCTGGCCCGGCGACCGCCCGTTCGTGCTGGACTGGAGCATGCGGCGCGACCGGGGCGACAGCGTGGACGTGGCCGCGATCACTCTGAGCGTGCACACGGGGACCCACGTGGATGGCCCCGGCCACGTGGTGGGGGGCGCGGGCGCCGGTGAGCTGGAGCTGTCCGCGTTCGTCGGTCCGGCGGTCGTGATCGATGCCCGCCCGGCCATCGAGGGCGAGCCGCCAGTCGTGGGTCCGGAGGCGCTGGACGGGATCGACCCGGCCACCACGCCCCGGGTCCTGCTCCGTACGCGGGACGCGGTGGACCCGACGGAGTTCCCGGACCGGGTCGTCGCGCTCTCGCCAGCGCTGGCGGAGCGGCTGGTGGCGGCCGGGTTCGTGCTGGTGGGCACCGACGCGCCGTCGGTGGACCCGGTGGACTCGAAGGCGCTGGAGGCGCACCGGATCCTGGTGGCAGGCGGCGTGCCGAACGTGGAGAATCTCGTGCTCAGCGGGGTAGAGCCGGGCGTGTACACGTACATCGGCCTGCCGCTGAAGCTGCGGGGGGCGGACAGCTCGCCGGTCCGGGCGGTCCTGGTCAGACCCGGGGGTTGAGGTCCGGATGACGGTTCCGATCGTGGTACCGTGGGACCTGTACGAGGGGAAGCTGGTGGTCTGGTGCGAGGCGGTGGCCGCGGGCGCGCGCCGGGCGGTGCTGCTGCCGCGGCTGGACACCATCTTCGCGCCGGCCCACGAGGACCCGGCTCGGGAGCGGGAGTACGCGTCGCTCGACTGGCGGCTGGTCAGTCCCCGCGAGGCGGACTGGACGAAGTACCGGCAGATGGTGGAGAAGCAGGCAGAGCGCTACGGGATCCGGCACCGCATGCAGCGGGTGGAGAACGTGGCCGAGTGGGTGGGCGGGAAGAAGATCGTCGTGCCCCAGTACCACCTCTGGCTCTACCGCGATGAGAGGGTGGAGGCGGAGATCGACGAACTGTACGCCGAGTCCGACGCCGAGCGGCGCCGGGGCCTCTGGCGAGAGCTGCTGGCGTGGCAGACGCCGGCGACAACGAGGACGGAGGAAGACTGAGGGAATGGATACGAGCACGCTGGTGAAGGACCTGCAGTCGATGCGCGAGAGCGGCTACCTGGCCGACCCGATCCTGCGCAAGGCGGTGCGCACGCTGCACGAGGCGGAGGACCGCTACAACTGGGTGGGCATCTACCTCCTGCGCGACAACGAGGACAAGCTCTGGCTCCACAACTACGTGGGCGCGCCGACGGAGCACGCGGAGATCGAGGTGGGCCAGGGCGTCTGCGGCACGGCCGTCGCCGAGAAGGCGAACCAGGTGGTCCAGGACGTCAGCCAGGTCGAGAACTACCTGGCCTGCAACCCCAAGGTGAAGTCCGAGATGGTGGTGCTCATCCGCGCCGGCGACGAGATCCTCGGGCAGATCGACATCGACAGCCACACCAAGGAGGCGTTCACGGACGAGGACGAGAGCCAGGTGCAGGCCGTGGCCGACAAGCTGGCCGAGGTCCTCATGGCCGAGCGCCACGCGGCCTGACGTGCTCCGCACCGTCCTCGCGCCGAACGCGTCGGTTCTGACGCTGGACGGCACGCGGACCTGTATCGTCGGCAGCCGCCGCCCCGCCATCATCGATCCGGGGCCGAACGACCCAGCCCACCTGGACGCCATCGCCGACACCATCGGCGATGGCGTTCCCGTCGCCATCCTGGTCACCCACCGCCACCCGGACCACCTCGCCGGGGCCGGGCCGCTGTCCGCCCGGCTGCACGCGCCGGTCCGCCGTCTCGGCGACCGCTCGCTGCGCGACGGCGACGCGGTGGAGACGGACGCCGGGCCGATCACGGCCGTGGCCACGCCCGGCCACACCCGGGACCACGCCGCCTTCCACTGGCCCGCCGGCGGCGCCGTGTTCGTGGGCGACCTCATGATGGGCGGGCAGGAGACCGCCCTGGTGGCGGCACCGGAAGGGCGGCTGGGCGCGTACCTGGCCTCCCTCGAGCG
>JBKGZE010000165.1:0-5826 GCA_046545735.1 Gemmatimonadota bacterium
CCTGAGGACACCGCGGCGGATCGCTCGGCGAAGCCCGCCGGCCGCGGCCGTGCTCCAGTCCGCACGGGGGACCCTGATCGCTCGCGTTCGTGGCGATGCGCGTTTCGGTTCTCGTGGAGAGATCGTACAGTCGCTGCGGTACAGTTCAGCGCCTCACCGAACGGCGGCCTGAAAACTCAGGGAGAACACTAGATTGTGCGAGAGTTCGTCGTTGGTCCCCTGGAGCGGCTCGAAGGGGCGCTCGAGCATGATCAGGTCTGCGACCTCGAGGCGGAGACCCCACTCGGTTCCCTCGAACCGGCGAAGGCCGGGATAGATGTCGATGCCCCCACCGGCGACCATGTTGAACTGGCGCTGGTGTTGATCGCTGTAGACCACCTGGGAGTCTGCCAGGCGGACGGTCGGCCCATCCCCGAAATGGAACCAGGTCCACCCTGCACCGGCCGCGAGGAACGGCACCACCGGCAGACGGGGGCCGACGAACGGCCGGATCATGGTGCTGCCGTGGAAGCCCCAGATCCCAACCTGCCGGGACGATGTCGGCAGTTCGAGGGGGCGGGATGCGTGGAAGCCCGAGAGCCGCAGCCCGAACCAGCGGCGCGCTCCGAGCCAGTGCGTGGAGTGGAGGTGAACGCCGACGCCGCTGTCCAGGCCCAGGTCCCGGGCGATCACGTCGCTGTCGGCCTCGACGAACGGGGCGAAGGTCATGTAGTTCGGACCCCACCCTGCGTCCCACTTCGGTACCTGGGCCGCTGCGGCGGCACTCAGGGACAGGAGCAGGATGAGGGCGGCGCCCACGGCTGCGAGGTTCCGGGAAGCTCGGGTCATGGCGTGCCTCTCCTCAGGGCTGCTGGAAGTCGTTTTCGTGAACCGGCACCATGACGAGCGCGCCGTTGGCGTTGATTCCGTGGATACGAGCCACGAGTGCGGGGTCGTCGTCTCCTCGCGGCATGGAGAGCCGGAGCTCGCCGACCAGCGGTGCGCTCAGCGGGAGTGCCCCCACGGCCCGGTAATGCGTCCCCTCCACGATCACGAGACGGCTGTCCGCGGTGGGGATGAAGGCCAGGTGCCGTGTCGGGTGGAAGGCCAGTCCCGCGCCGTCCTTCACCTCGGAGCCCGTGTACTCGCCATCGAGGCGGAGGTGCTGATTGAAGAACGCGACCCCGGTCTGGCCGCGACTGGCGAGACGGTCTCCGGTTTCGTCCGCCGCGATCCCCACCAGGGGCGCCATGGCTCCGTTCACCTGCAGGTCTTCGATGGCGACGACGCCGGAGATGAAGCGGTTGGCCAGTCCGGGATGGGCGGAAGAGGCATTCCAGGTCCATACGCGGTTCTCGCCGCCTTCCTCGGCGAAGGCGAGGGTACTGGCGTCAGGGGACGTCGCGATGCGGGTGGTCTCCGGCGTGTGCCAGTAGCTGTAGTCCCACTGCGCCGCATTGAACCAGATGATGTCCGAGCCCGCAGCGGCCATCCGCGTGGCGACGTCCTCAACCGAGCCTTCGGTCTCGAGCAGGGTCGAGTCGGCGATGATCTGGTTCGGGTGACCCTGCATGTGGTCGTAGATGGCAAGCCAGGGTCCACCCGCGACGCTCTCGGGCCGGATGCGGATGCTGTCCACGGCAGTGAAGATGGCGGTGACGGAGTCCTGCGCCTCCACGACGACGTCGGTCCACAGCATGAGGTTCGCCTCGTGCTGGCGCCACGCCGGGTCGCTCTCCACGATACGGATGGTGCCCCGGGCGTCCGCTCCCGTGGGCAGGGTGCTGTAGAAGGTCACCCCTGCCTCGTCCTGGGCGATGTACTGGGGCCGGTCGCTGAACTGATCCCAGGACACCACGGTCGCCGGCAGCGTGTCGCCGCGGTCCGTGACCGTAATGTCGGTCCAGTCCACGGTGTAGAGCACGGCGGAGTTCGGCGTCTCGTAGCGACGCGATTCCGCCAGGGTCTCCAGATTCACGAACGACAGGCTGGTTCCGCCCGAGTTCGCCACCAGGAGCGTGTCGCCGGTGCGGTCGAGGGTCATCCCCCACGGGTGTGCGCCCACGAGCGCGGCCCCGAGCAGTGCGTCGCCGGGCTCGGCGAGGAAGTCGTAGACCTCCACGGCGTTGAGGTCCGTGTTCGACAGGTAGACGCGTCCGCGACGCTCATCCACCGCGAGATCCCGGACGGTGCCGCCGTCCCGGTCGATCGCGAGGTCCGCGGCCACGGCGGTGCCGGTGCTCGCCGGGTCCACGAGGAACTGCACCGTCCCGTCCGCACCGACCTCGCACAGCCCCGGGGTCGGCTCTTCCGTCACGGCGGCCCCGCAGTTCCCTGCCTGGTCCACGGCGAACGCCCGCACGTC
The DNA here is from genome assembly GCA_046545735.1 of Gemmatimonadota bacterium. Taxonomy (GTDB): domain Bacteria; phylum Gemmatimonadota; class Gemmatimonadetes; order Longimicrobiales; family RSA9; genus JAWVYT01. Next base: position 2,345 of record JBKGZE010000165.1, read on the forward strand.
CACCTGCAGGGTGTCCGGACGCGTGGCCGGCGTGAAGTGGTCGGCCAGCGCAATGGGAAAGCGACGGAGCGTGGTGTCCGCGCCCGCCAGCGTCTCCCGGAAGTCGATATCGATGGCGGGGTCGCTGTCGGGCCGGAGCACGGCCTGGTAGCCGACCTCACCCAGCCCCGAGCCGAACTCGTCGTCGTAGGCTTCCACGTCGAGCCACAACGTATCCGAAAGGGCCATGGGGTCGGCGGCATCCATGCGCACGCCGACAGAGGGGCGGATGGTATCTTCCGCCACGACCAGTACCTCCACGTGATCGCTTTCCGCCGTGGACCCGTATTCGTTGAGCGCACGGATCCGGAATTCGACGGTTCCGTCGGTGCCGAATGGAACGGCCAGCGTGGTATCGATTCGCACCTGTTCGGGGTGGTCGGGGTAGGTGCGCTCGAACTCGCCGGTGAGCGCGCCGGTCCAGGAGACGTCCACGCGTTCCACGCCCACGTAGGGATCGTCAGCGGTTCCCACGATCCGGATCGTGCCGCCGTGGATGGCCGACGCCGACGTTTCCTCGGTATCGAACGCCACCGCGGGGGGCGCCACCACCGGCTCCCCCTCGAAAATCGTTTCGTTCTCGCAGGCCACGCCGGCGATCATCGCTGTCAGCCCCGCAAGGAGCAGCGTCACATTACGGGCGCTCTTCCGTATCGCTTCCACCATGAAGAACCTCGTCCTGGACGGGGTGTGCGGTCGGCGGACTCGGGGGGCCGCCACCATGGACCGGGCGTGACAGGAGCAACTCCGGTGCCGCGTCACAACGCGCTCAAATGGCGGGTTTTCAGGGATTCCGCGCCGATGTCTGTCCCATTGTGGAACACAGGCTGTTCCGGTGAAGTAGCGAGAGGAGGCGATCGCTCAGCGGTAGCGGGCCGCCTTGCGACGCGCCTTCTCCCGGATCCGCGCCGTCGGCAGCCTGGCGAGCACCGCGGTCACCGCGATCGACCGGAGATTCAGAAGCATGGGGTCCTCCGGGCACGCCAGTGAGCCGTCGATCGGCCGGAGCCGGCCCGGTCGCCCTCACGCCGCCGCCGTGTCGGTCCGGTTCCCGCTCGAGAGCCGCCGTCTCCCGCCGTGGATGGGCCCGCCCAGGTCGATGACCCGGTCCACGCCCGCGGCCGTGATGGACCAGCGGCCGTCATCGAGCCGCTGGATCCAGCCGTTCTCCTTCAGGTACCAGATGTGGAACTTCATGTGGTGCTCCGGGCAGCCCAGCACCCGCTCCATGTCGATGACGCCCATGCCGGGGCTGTCCGCGTCGCTCCGGCGGGCGACGTAGAGGAGCGAGAGGATCCCGAGCCGGATACGCCGATCCATCGCCACGTCGTCGCCGGCGATCTCGGGATCGAAGATGCGCCAGCGCGCGCTGAGACGCTCCTCGCGGCGCGCGTCGTACTGCGCCCGCCGCACGGGGTCCGAGAGCACCTCGAACGCCTGGACGAGCCGCCGGAACCGATCCGCGTCGCCGGAGTCCTGGTTGTCCGGATGAAACCGTTTCGCCATGTGCCGGAAGACGCTTCCCAGCGTCTCCTGGTCCACACTTGGGGAGACCTGCAGGAACTCGTACAGGTCCTCCGTAGCCGCGTCGCTCATGTCTCTCCGAGATTCGGGTCCTGGGGAGCGGGCCGGTGATCCGGGAAGAAGCGGGCCGCCGGAGCGACGACGGTGGAAGCCGCGGAACCGCTGCGCCGCAGCGCTTTTCCGGGTTCCGCGCCCGCCCCGGGCTGTCGCGGCCCGCGACAACGGCTGCGCTGTGCCGGTGCAGCACGGCGCGGCGATCCATGCGGATCGTGACTCAGCACCGGAGGGATCACCGCCGCGGTCCGCCCCTTCGACTACCCGAACGACTCGCGGGATGCCGGCGTGATCTCGGTGGGCGCCCGCGGGATGGCGCGGCCGATCGCGGGTCGGGCGAAGCTCATGCCCTTCATCAGCGCGCCCTACTCCCCCGACGCGATTGCCGAGGTCCAGCGGCGGACGTCCTCGCGCTGTAGCGGGCTGGTGAGCAGGGTCGTCATCTCTGAGGCCGCCAGAGCCGGGTGCGCGTGACGGACCCGGCTGATCACCTTGCGCGCGAGGTCTGAATCCACCTGGGCGATCACCAGGGCCAGGCGCCCGTCGGGCAGGATCGCCACCAGGTCCCCGTCGCGCAGCCGGACGAGCTTCCGCACCGCGTCCCAGAGGGTGTCCCCGTCGATCGGCCCGGACGGCTCGATCACCGCGAGAGCGAAGAAGGGTGAGGGTGTCTCGTCGGTCAGGGAGAGGAGGGTCTCTCTCAGCTCGCCGTGGGAGAGCGGCCTCGGCTCGCCGTTTCCGTCCACTGGCTGGAGGTAGCGCTCCGGACGGACGCTGCCGTTGCGGCGATGGTGCCCTCGCTGCACCGTCAGGCGGATCCGCTCGACGATCTCGGCCGCCGGCAGCTCCGCGATCAGGAAGTCATCGCCACCCATGCGGAGTCCACGCGAGCGCGTCATGCTCCGCAGTCCGCGGCTCCCGGAGATGAACAGAATGGGTGCGCCGTTCCCCGCCTTGCGGAGCGTGTACGTCAGGTTGAACGCTCGTTCCGGGTCGTACGGGTCGACGGCCAGAAGGAGGGCGCCATACCGTCCGCCCAGCAGGGCGATCAACGACCCGTCCAGGTCCGTGTGCACCTCGACTTCGAAGCTGGTCGCGAGCGCCGACCGCACTTCCTCCGCCACGGTGCCGCTCTCGTCGAGGATCACCACCTTCCTGCGCAGCCCGGCGTCGACCTCGCGGTCGTAGGCGGGGAGGTCCTCGGCGAAGCCGCCGCCGCTCCGGAGCGTGTAGAGGAAGGGCTCGGTCGCGAACGCGGGCTGCCGGACGCGGGAGAAGGTGAACCTGCGGCGGCCCCGCCCGGCCGGCTCCAGGTGGATCACGGCGGAGGCGGCATCGGTCAGCTCCTCCAGGTGCCCGTTCGCGAGCATGGCGTCCTCGGAGCTCAAGCCCAGCAGGTACGCGGTCGCGCCGCTCTCCCGCAGGAACCGGTCGAGCGATCCCATCAGGCGGCGCGGTCCGGCCGAGTCCCGGGCGAAGTCCTCCAGGTCGTCGATGACCACCCTGCTGAACCCGCCGTTCTCGCGGAAGACCTGGCGCAGCAGGGCGACCCGGTCGGCACCGGCGGCGCGGTGCGCCGGCGTCGAGTGCGCGTCGACGATCCGGAGGTGGGGGCTCGAGGACAGCGGCCCGGGGCTGAACCCGAGGAACAGCCCGTGCCCGTCCACCACCCCCGGGACCTGAGACGTGATCAGGAGGCAGGGCTCCTCCCGCTCGATCCCGGCCAGGAGGAAGTGCAGCCCCAGGACGCTCTTCCCGGCGCCCGCGGGTCCCAGCACAACGAAGCGGCCCCCGGCCTCGATCCCGCCGAGCCGTGAGTCGAGGGCCTCGACGCCCGTCGAAAGCATGCGAATCTCCGTCAAGGG
>JBKGZE010000166.1:0-5813 GCA_046545735.1 Gemmatimonadota bacterium
GGTCGGGGCCCTTCGAACGAGGCGAGTGTCAGGAGGTACCGCCGGACGAGGGCTGCGTTCGGCGCGTTCGGCTCGAGGGTCAGGTAGCGCTGAAGATCGGCCTGTGCCGGCCCGGGTCGGTCCAGGAGCGCCTGGATCAAGCCCCGGTTGTAGAGGGCAGCGGAGGCAGCGGGCCGCGCCTCTATGACGCGGCCGAATGCCAGCGCGGCCTCCTCGAGGGCGCCGTTCTGATAACCGGCGACGCCTTCAGCGAACGTCGCGTAGATCTCCTGGGCGACGCCCTGCTCTGCGAGCTGCTCGAGGCGAGCCCGTGCTTCCGTGGCGGACGGACCGTCGGGTTCCAGCGTCAGGTAGCGGCACAGGTCGGTGGCAGAGGACTCCAGCGCGCCCCGCTCCATCTGAACTCGGCTCCGCAGGTACCAGGTCTCGGCCGTGGTCGAGTCCGTGCGCAGCGAACGGTCGAGGAACTCCAGCGCGCCGTCGAGGTCCCCCAGAAGCATGGCCTGTGTAGCGGCATTCGCCAGCCGCTCCGCTTCCCGCCTCCGCTCCGGGGGTACCGCCTGCTCGCCGGGGAGCGACTCCCCCCCGGGGACACAGATCATCCCTTCGGCCGCACCCGGTTCTTCGATAATGGTGAGCTCCTGCGCACGGGCAGATCCCGGGATCGTGCTCATGGCCAGAACGATCAGCAACACACCCGTCGTAAGGGACGTCGGCGTCCGATCGGCGATGTTCGGTATCATCTGTCCACTCGGCGAACGGGCCGGGACCGGTTCTCTCTGCTACCGTCCCCCAGCTGGCCTTCAATGTTGTTGCCCCAACAGTACAGGTCTTCACTGCTCAACTGGCCGCACGTATGGGCTGCACCGGCATCCAGCGCAACGAACGAGTGGCCGCCTGCGACCTCGATCGGGACCGCGGAGTCGGACCAGCTTCCGTCGCCCAGCTGGCCGAACATGTTCCCACCCCAACACCATGCCGCACCGCTTTGGCTCAGTCCACAGGTGTGCGTTCCTCCCGCGGCCACGGTCCGAAATCGGACCCGCGACTGGATCGGGATCGGGTGGAGAGAGGACGTGCGCTCACCCTTCCCCAGCTGCCCCTTTCCGTTGGCTCCCCAGCAGAGGACGCGGCCGCGCTCGGTCCTGGCACACGTGTGCGCGCTGCCCGCCGTGAGCTCGGTGAACCGCGTAGCCGTCCCCACCGGCCGAGCCCGCGCCCGGTCCTGGGTGCTTCCATCGCCGAGCTGCCCGGACGCGTTGGCCCCCCAGCAGTAGGCGCGGCCGTCCCGGGCCAGAGCGCAGCTGTGTAGCCACCCGGTCGAAAGCTGTGCCGCGGGGGGCAGATCGCGAACCCGGACTGGCGCCCCCGAATCGTCCGTGGTGCCGTCGCCGAGCTGGCCGTGGGTGTTGCTGCCCCAGCAGTATACGGCTCCACTGGAGGCAAGGGCGCAGCTGTGCTCGGAGGCCGCGACAACGTCCACCGGGATTTCGCCCCCGGGCAGCGTGACAGAACCGGCGGGGGCAGCAAGTGTCGCCTCGCCCCCGGCTCGAGCGGGCCAGCAGTGGATGGTGCCGCCGACGACCAATCCGCATGAATGGAAGACTCCCGCCACGACCGTCCGGAGCGTGAGTCTCGGTGCAGCGGCCCCTCCCACGGGTCCCGAGTCGGTATCGTCACCGCCCCAACAGGTTACCTCGTCACGGGCATCAAGCTGACAGGTGTGAATGCCTCCTGCGGCCAGTGATGCCCGGGGTCGGAGCTCCGCGAGAGTCCGAGGGACCGCGGTTAATTCTGGCGGCGCTCGTTCCTCGGACGCCGTATCCAGCGAGTCCGAGACTGCCGAGACTGCCCGTTCCACCAAGCGCTCTCGGCCCCGCTCGGTGAAGCGGGCAGAATACGTCAACCGCAGCGCATCCGATCCAGGCGCTTCGACCCTGACCTTCAGAGAGTCCTCCACGTCCCCCAGGCGCCAGACCGAGGTAGCGAGTCCGAGCTCGTTCGTGGCGGTCCGTTCCGGGTCGACCGTGCCACCCCCGTCGGCGACCTGGAAATGGATCGCGAGTCCTTCGACCGGCCGTCCCGACTCGTTGCGGATCACGACTGAAAGCGCGCGCCGCAGCGGACGGTGGGGCTCGCCGCTCTGCCCGTCGCCGCTCCACGATCTCATGACAAGGCCACGCACAGAATCCACAACGGTGGCGCTGCTCGCGGTGTCTGCCGTCGCGGAGGCGGCCGTCGTGCCCGAACCCGGGTCCGGCTCAGTCGGATCCGCAACGACGACAGGGAGGGGGTGCTGCTTCCCGCTGACCGGGTTGGACGGCGTGAAAAAGACGGCGTTCGCGGCGAAGCTGACCGCCGCCAGGATCCCGAGGATCAGCAACCCCCGGCCCCACCGCGAACGACGGTCCTCGGGGTCGATTCCGACCACAAAGGAAGAACTGGTGACCTCGACGTCCTCCGGCGGCGCGTCCGGCACGAGCAGAACGCCCTCTTTGTCCCCCGTCGCCGCGGCTGAGCGCTCTCCTCTCCGCCGCCGACGCACCCGTGCCCATAGCCCGAGCAGCAGCCCAAGCACGAGCACCACGACGGGTACATACGCAGCAAAGTGGGACCAGAAGGACATCATCAGCGGCGCCGACGAACGGTCTCAACTATATGGAGAGCCGACGAGGAATGAACGCCGGTACCTGCGGTCTTCCTCATGGTGGGCGAGGCACTCTGCAACGTTTGGCACATCAGCGAATCTAGAACCATACCGGCAAATATCCCGAGGGACAACCAGCGGCGCGTGAAAGCCGCGGGCGGGGCGGGTCACTCTCCTCACGCACAAGCCGGGAGAGCCGCCAGGGACCGTGCCTCCCCGCCGCCGAGGAGCCGTCACCATCGAGAGGCTGCAGGGGCCGGCCGGCAGTGCTCCGCTGGCGGAGCACGCGTCGAGGACGATCAGTCGTCGTCGGTGGTCACGCGTACGATGTTCGACGGGTCGGAGCAGCCGTCGGCATTGCAGGCCTTCACACGGTACTCGTAGGTGCGGTCCTCTTTCACCCGCTCGTCCGAGAAGCGCTCTACGTCGGCCGCCACGGTTCCTACGGCTTCGAAGAGCATGTGGCTGCGACGTTCTATCACGAACTCCGTCTCATTCTCGCTGTTGTCGTTCCACTCCAGGACCACCGTGTCGTCGTCTACCTCCACGGCTCTCAGCCCCGAGGGTGCCGCGGGAGCGGTACCGCGCGCGGGATCGGTAGTGGCAGAGGCGGTGGCCGTGTAGTCCGAGCAGCCCCCATCGTTACACGCTCGGAGGCGGTATTGATACGTCGTGCCGGGTTCGAGTCCTTCGTCGAGAAAGCCGGTCTCGCCCGCCCCTATGGAGGCCACGGCCGCGAACCCGGATGAGCCGCTCTTCCGCTCCAGCTGGAACTCGGTTTCCGTCAGGCTCCGGTCGACCCAGGTCAGCTGGATCGCGCTGGTCCCCGCCGCTGCAGCGGCGAGTCCCGACGGCGCGGTTGGCGGCGTGTCGACCGTCAGTTCGTTTGAGTAGGACGAGCATGCCTCTTCTCCGCACGCCCGCACCCGATAGACGTACCGGCGGTCCGACGTCACCGCCTGGTCGGTATACGTGACAAGGTCCGCCGCCACCCGGTCGAGCACCGTGAACGATCCCTCCGGTGACTTTCGCTCGATCTGGAACTCCTCCTCGTTATCGCTCCTGTCGGTCCACCGGATCCGTATGCTGGAGTCCGATACCGAATCCAGGACCAGGTCGGTTGGCGCGGCCGGGATGACGAGGGGAGGCGTGGAGACCGCGGCCGGACCCGCGTAGTTCGAGCAGCCCGTGGCGTTGCAGGCCGCGATCCGGTACTCGAAGGTCGTCCCCCGCTGGAGGCCGGTATCGGTGTAGCTTTCCGACCCCGCCTCGGCCACGGTCAGAAGGGAGTACCCCTGTCCACCGGATCGTCGCTCGATTCGGAACCCCGTCTCAGTGGCGCTCGCATCCTCCCAGCTGAGCGCAACGGAGGTGTTGGACGTCAGCGCGGCGGACAGGCCCGTGGGCGGCACCGGGCGAGTCGTGACGGCCGCCTCGCCGGAGAAAGCGGAGCAGCCGCCGGCGGAGCACGCCCGGATTCGATAGCGATACGTCCGGTCCTCCACGACTTCGTCATCCCGAAATTCGACGACATCGGGACCCAGCTCCGCCAACGTCGCGAACGACCCGCCGTCGTCCGCTCGCTGAAGCTCGAAGCCTGTCTCGTCGCCGCTGTTGTCGACCCAGGTGAGCTCGACGACGGGTCCGCCCGCAACGGAAGCGGTCAGCCCGCTGGGCGCGGTCGGCGGCCCTTCACCGACCTCCAGGGAAACCGGTATCGGGAACGGAGAGTTGGTCGCTCTGGGCGCCTCCACGATTGCCGTGGCCTTGTAAGTGCCGGGAGCGAGGCCTTCCACGTCCACTCGCAGGGTGAGCCGCGCCGGCGCCCTGGACCCGAAGAGCTGGAGTCGAAGCCAACCCTCCTCGGAGCCATCGTAGGTAGCGCGTACCTGGAGGCCTTCGAGAGACTCCTCGCCGCCGTTCCGAATAGCCGCTTCCAGCTCAGGGCCCTCGGGGGCTCCAGCCGTCGTTGTGAACGCGGCCGTGCCCGGCTCCGCGATAATGAGGGGGGGCTGCCGAACCCGAATCACGGCCTCTCCCACCGCGCCCTCGGACTTCGCCTGGATTGTCGCGGTCCCAGTCCCCTGCGCGATGACTCTGCCCTCGGCGTCGACCACCGCGACCGCCTCGTCCTCGCTCTCCCACTGGATCTCCCGGCCCGCTAGCTCGACTCCGTCAGGGCCGTAGACATGCCCCGAAAGCTGGACCACGTCATCGACCGACAGCGTCGCCTCGCTCGGCTGCACAGCCACCGAGTCGGCCGCGACCGTCTCGACGATCACCTCCTCGCAGCCGGACCCCAGCGAGGCCACCATTCCGATGAGCACCACGATCAGGATCGAGCGCGGCCGGGGCAGGTGGGGCGCCGGGGAGGCTTCCCGCCGCGCGTCTCGCGACTGGACACCGCAGGGCCGGAATACGATTGGCAACATGCCAACCCACTGGAGCGAGACACGAAATGGCAGCCGATCCCGTGCCTGGATCGTGAACCGCCCGCTGAAAAAAACCGCGTATACAGGCGGGCGCGGGACGGTCGACCACCGGCTCACGATCACGCCTATGCAGATAGCGTGCCGCACGCCCCCGGGAACTGCGACTGCTCTACCCATGACGTATTGCCCCGGCAGGGGAGGCGAGCGGCGCGTCAGGCGGCATAGGTACGGCCATGACAACGACAGGTCGACACACGACCGACCGCCGTCCTTGCCTCTTTTCATGGGTGATGCCATCGTTGTTTTCGGTTTTTATTCGGTTACGGCCCGGGAGAGCGATGTGCTACGTGGAGCTCAGGACGCATAGCGCGTTTTCGTTCGGCGACGGATCGGTTGCGCCGGAGCGGCTGGTGGAGACGGCGGCGGAGCAGGGGTATGGTGCGCTGGGGCTGACGGACCGTTCGGATCTGGGGGGCGCGATCCGGTTTGCGCTGGCGGCGCGGCGAGTGGGGATCCAGCCGGTGGTGGGAGCGGAGCTGGTGGTGGACGGTCACCCGCTGGCGCTTCTGGCCCGGAGCCGGCAGGGATTCCGGAGCCTGGCGGGCCTGGTGACGCGGTCGCGGGTGGGGGACTGGGGGGAGTGGCTGGAGGAGAAGGCGGCGCTGGAGGCCGCCTACGGCGAGGCATCGGGGATCGAGGATCGAGATCGAGATCGGGGGTCGACCTTTCTCCGC
>JBKGZE010000167.1:0-5799 GCA_046545735.1 Gemmatimonadota bacterium
AGCTGGAGCCGCAGGCGCTGTGGGCGCACTTCGACCGGATCCTCGAGATCCCGCGAGGCTCGAAGGAGGAGGACGCCGCCCGGGCCTACGTGGTGGAGGTGGCCGAGAAGAACGGGCTGGACCACCAGGTGGACGACGCCGGGAACGTCGTCGTCCGGAAGCCCGGCACGGCCGGACACGAGGATGCCCCCGTCACCATCCTCCAGAGCCACCTGGACATGGTGAACGAGAAGAACTCGGACGTCGAGCACGACTTCTCCAGGGACCCGCTCCAGCCCGAAAAGGACGGCGAATGGCTCACCGCCAAAGGCACCACCCTCGGCGCGGACAACGGGATCGGCGTGGCCGCCATGCTCGCGCTCATGGAGGCCGACGACGTCGCCCACGGCCCGCTCGAGCTCCTCTTCACCATCGACGAGGAGACCGGGCTCACCGGCGCCGCACGGCTCGACGGCTCCATGCTCCAGGGCCGACGGCTCCTGAACCTGGACACCGAGGAGGAAGACGCGGTCACCGTGGGGTGCGCCGGCGGCGGCGACAGCCACCTCACCCTGCCCGTGACCCGCACCGACCCGCCGAACGACGCCGCGGCCGTCGCGCTGACGCTCAAGGGGCTCAAGGGCGGACACTCGGGGATCGACATCCACCTGCAGCGCGGCAACGCCGTGCGCCTGCTCGCCCGGATCATCGACGCCGGCGCCCGCTTTGAGGACTTCCACCTGGCCGACTTCCGGGGCGGCGACAAGCACAACGCCATCCCCAGGGAAGCCCGCGCCCTCGTGGTGCTGCCCGCTGGCGACGTGGAAGGCTTCCGCAAGGACGTGCAGGACGAGTTCAGCGCGGTCAGGGACGCGTTCGCCGGCGCCGAGCCCGACATGCAGTTCACGGCGGAAGCGGGGAAGGTGCCCGAAGCCGTGCTCGACGCCGCCAGCTCCTGGAACGCGCTGCACCTCATCCACGCGCTCCCGCACGGCGTGGCGTCCATGAGCTATGACATCCCCGGGCTCGTGGAGACCAGCACCAACCTCGCCCGCGCCGTCCTGGAGTTCGAGGCGCTCGACATCCTCATGAGCACCCGCTCGTCCGTCGCAAGCGAGCTCGAGGGGCTCCGCTCCCGCATCCGCGCCATCGGACACCTCGCCGGCGCCACCGTCGAGGAGGAAGAGGCCTACCCCGGATGGAAGCCGAACCTCGACTCCCTCGTGCTCAAGGTGCTGCGGGAAACCTTCGAGGAACAGCGCGGAAAGGCCCCCAGGGTCGAGGCCGTGCACGCCGGCCTGGAAACCGGCATCATCGGCGAGAAGGTGCCCGGCATGGACATGGTTTCCTTCGGCCCCCAGATCGAGTTCCCGCACTCGCCCGACGAGCGCGTTCGCATTCCCTCGGTGGCGGAGTTCTATCGCCTGCTCACCAGCACCCTCGAACGGCTGACCGCCTGACCTTCGCCGCCATCGCGTCGCAGGGTCCGCCCCCGGGACCGGGGGCGGGCCCGCCGCGGCAGCGAGCCCCACCCGCGACGCCCGACACCAACCGCGGCCGGACTCGCCGCGGCAGCCGGCGTCAGCGACGGGTGAAGATCTCGATCGCCCCGCTCACGTTCCCCAGCCCGAACCGCGCCTGCGCTTCCGCCGCGCCGAAATACCGCATCTCGCGGATGTCGATCGTGGAGATCTGCTCCAGCTGTTCGGGGCCGCCCAGCCGATTGCCGTGCATGTACACCAGCACCGGGGTCTCCTGCGAGAAGCTCGTCGCCCCCCGCTTCCGGAGCCACCACGGCCGCTCCACCTGGACCAGGTCCCACGCCGTCATCTGGTCCGCCGCCTCGATCTCCGCCAGCGTCAGCACGTTCGGGTTCCGGGCACTGCCCCCACCAGTGCTCGCGCACGCCGCGACGGATGCCAGCAGCAGCATCGCCATTGCACCACGCATCGGTTCTCCCGCGTTCGGTGTCTCCCTGCGCCCGCAGCCGACCTTCCCCCTCCCCGATACTAACGCCCCCACCACCGTTTTCCGAACACCACCCGCGCACGCCACCCACACCTCGTCCGCACGGACGAGCAGTTCGCGGAGCCGGACCACCACCCGCCCACGCCACCCGCCCACGCCACCCGCCACCCATTGACGCGCGGGCCGGGTTGTTGCATCATTTCATCCGGATATATGAATGAAACGCCCGTCTTCCACCGCCTCAGCTCGCTCGCGGACGCCACCCGCGGGCGGCTGCTCCACGTGCTCGAGGACCATGAGCTGACGGTGGGCGAGCTGTGTTCGGTGGTCCAGCTGCCGCAGTCGACGGTGAGTCGTCATCTGCGGATCCTGGCGGACGAGGGGTGGGTGGTGAGCCGGGCGGAAGGGACGAGCCGATACTACCGCCGGTCGTCGCGCCTGGAGCCGGGAGCGGAGCGGTTGTGGGGGGTTGTGCGGGAGTCTCTGGGCGGGAGTCTGGAAGCGGCGCAGGACGCGGAGCGAGCGGCGGAGCTGGTGGCGCGGCGTCGGACGCGGTCGCAGGAATTCTTCCGAACGGCGGCGGGGGAGTGGGACCGGGTGCGGGAGGAGCTGTTCGGCCGGACTCCGGAGAACCCTGCGCTGCTGATGCTTCTGGACCCGGAGTGGGTGGTTGGGGACCTTGGGTGCGGGACGGGGCAGCTGGCGGCGACGGTGGAGCCGTACGTAGGGCGGGTGGTGGCGGTGGACGAGTCGCCGGACATGCTGGAGGCGGCGCATCGGCGGCTCGGTCCGCTGATCGCGGGCGGCTCGGTGGAGCTGCGTGAAGGGCGGGTGGAGTCGCTGCCGGTGGCGGACGAGGAGCTGGATGTGGCGCTCCTGTCGCTGGTCCTGCATTACCTGCCGCGCCCGCGGGATGCGCTGGCGGAGGCGCGTCGAGCGCTCCGCGCCGGGGGGCGGCTGATAGTGGTGGACATGGTGGCGCACGAGCGGGAGGAGTACGCGGAGCGGATGGGCCATCGGTGGCAGGGGTTCGCCGAGGAGCAGGTGCGGGAGTGGCTGGAGGCGGCCGGGTTCGAGGATATCCGGTACCGGCACCTCCCGTTGGACGAGGCGGCGAAGGGTCCGGTGCTGTTCGTGGCCGGCGCCCGACGGCCCTGCTGACGCGAGTCGAGCCGGCGGCCGGGCGACGGGTTCGGACGGCTCCCGGGGATGGACGATCGAAAACGATGACACACGGGGAACAGGCGGAGATGATGAGTGACACGATGGCAGCACCGGCGCGGGACAGGTCGAGCCGTCCGGCGTACCGGGTGGCGGACCTCGGGCTGGCGGAATACGGCCGGAAGGAGATCGAGCTGGCCGAGCACGAGATGCCGGGGCTGATGGAGATCAGGCGCCGGTACGCCGACCAGAAGCCGCTCGCGGGCGCCAAGGTAATGGGCTCGCTGCACATGACGGTGCAGACGGCGGTGCTGATCGAGACGCTGCTTGACCTCGGCGCGGATGTGCGCTGGGTCTCGTGCAACATCTTCAGCACGCAGGACCATGCCGCCGCCGCCGTGGTGGTGGGGCGCGACGGCACGCCCGGGTCGCCGCAGGGCTGCCCGGTCTTCGCCTGGAAGGGTGAGACGCTGGACGAGTACTGGTGGTGCACTTCGCAGGCGCTGCGCTGGCCCGACGGGACCGGCCCCGACCTGATCGTCGATGACGGCGGCGACGCCACCATGCTGGTGCACCGCGGGGCCGAGTTCGAGCGGGCGGGCGAGGTGCCGGCGTTCGATCCTGAGACGGAGCCGGAGGAGTGGGGCGTGTTCCTGGAGCTGCTCCGCTCCGAGCTGGAGCAGGACCCGCAGCGGTGGACCCGGGTGGCGGAGGCGATCAAGGGGGTGAGCGAGGAGACCACCACCGGCGTGCACCGCCTGTACGAGATGATGCGCGAGGGGACGCTCCTTTTCCCCGCCATCAACGTGAACGACAGCGTGACCAAATCGAAGTTCGACAACATCTACGGCTGCCGGCACTCGGTGGTGGACGGGCTGAACCGGGCCACGGACGTGATGATCGGCGGCAAGGTGGCCGTGGTGTGCGGCTACGGCGAGGTGGGGAAGGGGTGTGCGCAGGCGCTGCGCGGGCAGGGCGCGCGGGTGATCGTGACCGAGATCGACCCGATCTGCGCCCTCCAGGCGGCCATGGAAGGCTATGAGGTGAGGACGCTCGAGGAGGTGGTCGGGACCGCCGACATCTTCATCACGGCCACCGGCAACAAGGACGTCATCACGGCTCAGCACATGAGTCGGATGAAGGACAAGGCCATCGTCGGCAACATCGGCCACTTCGACAACGAGATCGACATGGCCGGGTTGAAGAAGATCCCGGGCATGGAGCGGATCAACATCAAGCCGCAGTACGACCAGTTCCGCTTCCCGGACGGCCACAGCGTGATGATCCTGGCCGAGGGCCGGCTCCTGAACCTGGGCTGCGCCACCGGCCACCCGTCGTTCGTGATGAGCGCGAGCTTCAGCAACCAGGTCCTGGCGCAGATCGAGCTCTGGCAGAACAAGGGCGACTACGAGAAGAAGGTCTACGTCCTGCCGAAGCAGCTGGACGAGGAGGTCGCCCGGCTGCACCTCGACCATCTCGACGTCCGGCTCACCCGTCTGACCCCGGACCAGGCGCGCTACATCGGCGTCCCCCCGGAAGGGCCGTACAAGCCGGAGCACTACCGGTACTGAGCCCCGGCGCCCGGCCGCGTGGCCGTCCCGCTGTGGCCAGCCTCGCCGTCACCAGGCTCGCCGGGGCCGCCTGGCCCCGCCTCGCACCGGGGCAGCGTTAAGTAGAACGTCGCCCCGGTGCCGGCGACTCCCAGGCGCGCAGGATTCGGTCGGCGGCGGCGCAATCGTCCGGCGGGGGATCCGGGATCCGGGCGGCCCGGCCGATCAGGCAAGCGGTGTACCCACGGCGGAAGTCGCGCCCGACGCTCGGTTCTCTCTGGGCGCCTTGTACTTCCGCCGTCTCACCGGCCCGTGTGTCCCTGCCCGGCCGGTATCGATTCGTTCCTCGGCGCGCAAACCGCGACACGCATGGGCTACCACTCAGGCCCCAGCTGGACCACCAGACGAGCGTCTTCCAGGGTGCCTTCCGCTCCGAGCTCGATCTGCCCGAATGGAGTCCACCAGAGCACGGATACGCCCGCTCCCGTCCGCCAGACGAGCCGACCCGACCCGAGATCGTCCGCCACGCCGGTCCGGGCTCGGAGCCGGACCGTGCCCTGCCATGGGATGGGGTGGGAGAGGTCGAGGCCCGCCACGGCCAGCCTGTGGCCGTGGTCTTCGTGCCGCCGGACGGCCGGTACCAGGCGGCGGTCCCCGAGGGCCGGGACCGCGTCCAGCGGCGCTTCTTCCGCCACAGCCGCCAGGTGGAGCAGGGGTGCCATGGACAGCGGTCCGGCCCGGAACGCGAGGGATCCGCCCGCTTCGATCGCCCAGTACCCCACGTCGCCGAATCGGAGCTCCGCCCGGAGCACCCGGTCGATCCCGACGGCGCGTACGAGGGGGCCGACCTGGTGGACGTGGAGCGCGGGGCCTGCGGAAAACCCACGGGGTCCCCGTCCCCCCGGTCGGTGCTCGGCTTCCACGTGCTCGGCGATCAGGTCGATCGCCGCGGTCAGGTCCGGGTCGAAGCCGCGCCACACCAGGCCGAGGCGTCCGCCCGCCCGTCGCACTTCCGATGTGGCGGTGGCGACGCGTGCCGTGGCCCGGCCGCGATGAACGGCGCCGGACACCCCGGCCGACGGGAGCACGGGCAGCGGCGCGGCGAGGGCGAGTTCCGCCCAGGTGGCGTCCTCTTCCAGGG
>JBKGZE010000168.1:0-5749 GCA_046545735.1 Gemmatimonadota bacterium
GGGCCGCGGAGCCGCCGCCCCGGGCCGCGGAGCCGCCGCCCCGGGCCGATCGATTCCGCGGCCGCCCCGATACCGAAACAGGACGCGGGGCGCTCACCGTCGCGGGGGTCGAGCGATCGGGCGCCGCGGACGGGTCCACCTCCTCCTCGCCGCGCAGGAGCGAGAGCATGCCGAGCGCCGCGTGATGGAAGAGCGCTTCCGCCGAACCCGCCCGCACCAGGATCCCCACGTCCGCCGTGTGATCCAGGAAGCTCACCGACCCCTCTCCCCCGTCCATCCGCTCTACTCCCTCACAGGGGCTCCGGCTCGTCCCAGCTCTCTTCCCAGAAGCGCTCCTCCTCCTCGGCGGCCTCCTCGAGGTCCAGGGGCTCGTCGGAGTCGAGCGTGCCGCTGGCCTCGATGCGGCGGATGTCGCCGTCGCTGAGGCCCCGTTCCGTGACCCTCTTGAGCCGTCGTCGGTACTCGAGCCAGCCGGCGACGACCAGGACCGCGGCCGCGGCGAAGATCCCGGCGAGCACTACGCGGCCGGCTCCTCGCCGCCGCTGGTCTCCGCCTCCCGCTTGCACCGGATGCAGAGCCGGGCCCAGGGGACCATCTCGAGGCGCTCCATCCCGATCTCGGCGCCGCACCGCTCGCACCGGCCGAAGGTGTCGGGCTCCTTGTAGAGGCGACGGAGGGCCGCGTCGATCTCGAGCAGCTGCTCGCCCTCCTGGTGGGCCAGCAGGAACTCCTTCTCCTGCTGCATGGTGTCGGTGCCCTCGTCCGCCATGTGGAGGGGGTACTTGGTGAGGTCGCCGTCGCCCTCGACGCGCTCCTTGAACCGGTCGTCCAGCTCGGCCAGGGCATCGAGCCGCTTCTGCCGCTCTTCCAGGAGCCTCTCCTCGATCCGGTTCCGTTCGCTCTCGTTCATCCGGCCCTCCAGCCCGTCCGTCGAGTGATCGATGCACCCGGGGATGGGGCAACAAGCGTTCCTCGTCAGCCGCCGCCCGTGTCCGGCGGGACCGTGTCCGGTCGGGCGGGCCGACCCAGGGGGCCGGCCGGGCGGATCCTCGGCTCCGGGAGCTCCTCGAGCGTCGGGGTCCGCTCGGTCCCGGTGGCCGTAGTATCGGCGCTGCGCGGGTCGAGCAGCGCCCGGGCGGCGGAGTCCGTGCCGGGGCCGAGCACACCGCCAGGGACCTCCCCGGGACCCCGCATGGCCCGCCGGAACGGGTCGAGTCGGGTGATGCTGTCGGCGGGCAGCGTGTCGATGGCGGTCATGTCATAGGTGCCGCCAGGCGCAATCGGGAGGAGGAACTCGGGGATGGGCAGCGCGGCCCGTCGCGTGGCGGTGAAGCGGTCGCTGCCGCCGGGTGCCCAGCTCTCCCGCTCGATGACGCCGTCGCCATCCAGGTCGTAGAGCCGTTTCCTGACCTTGCCGCCGTAGTCCAGCGTGATGAAGCGGCCGCCATCGGGCGTCTCCCAGACCGTGCTGAGCAGCTCCATGGCCGATCCCGGCTCGCCGCAGCTGGTCTTGCGGCTCCCGACCCGCGTGAGCGCGCGGAGCTCCGGCCGGGCGGCCTCCGCATCGTTTTCCATTTCGAACGACGGCGGCCGCGGCAGCGCCTCCACGTCCAGGAGGGCGGTATCGAGCCGGACGGCGAGGGTGCCGGTGCGTCGCTCGCCCAGGTCGCCGCCCGCGAAGCTGTAGAAGATGCGGAGCTCGCGCAGCGTGTGTACGGGGGGCGGCGGTGCCGGCACGAACTCGGGGATGGAGTCGGCCAGTGAGATGCAGTAGTACGACGGGATGACGATCTCGAGCCAGAGGGTGTCGTGCCCGGAGAGCATGACCGGGAGCCGCTCCGGCTCCACGCGCCCCAGTCCCGAGCGGAGGGTATAGGTGATCAGGGGAGAGCCGGGGTCCAGCCGGCTGTCGAGCTCCTTGCCGGCCTCTCCGGTGAGCCGGTAGCGCAGCGGCAGGCTGAGGGAGAGCCGCTCCGGGCGGACCGGCTCGCGCCCCCGGTTGCGGACGCCGAGCATGAGCGGGACGCGGGCCACGGCGTCGGGCGTGGCGGTGGCCGTATCGCCCCAGGCGGCCGGGATCTCCACCGTGTCCGCGAACCTCCCCTCCGGCCCGAGCGCCAGGAGGTCCAGCGGCGGGGCCGGTCCGCTCCACCGGATGAAGGTGGCGGCAACCACGACCACGGCCACGACCAGCACCGCCACCAGCCAGCGCCC
Source organism: Gemmatimonadota bacterium (assembly GCA_046545735.1). Taxonomy (GTDB): domain Bacteria; phylum Gemmatimonadota; class Gemmatimonadetes; order Longimicrobiales; family RSA9; genus JAWVYT01. The sequence goes on from JBKGZE010000168.1 coordinate 2,215, forward strand.
GTCGAGGCGGGGCGTGATCCGGAAGAGGAGGTGTCGGACGCCCATCAGATGTACTTGAGCCCGCTCCCCGTGTTGAAGAGGACGATCTCCTCGTCCGGGTGGAGGTGACCCTGCTCGAGCATCAGGGTCACGGCCGCGACCGTTCCCCCGCCCTCGGCCGACCCGAACACGCCGGTGGTCCGACCCATGAGCTCGACCCCCTCCATCATGGCCTCGTCCGGGACCGCCACCGCCACACCGCCCGAGGCGCGTACGGCCTCCAGGATGAGGAAGTCACCGATGGCGGCGGGCACCCGCAGCCCGGAGGCGACGGTCCGGGCGTTCTCCCACGGCGTGGCGCTCTCCGCGCCCTCCTCCCAGGCCCGGACGATCGGCGCGCACCCGGTGCTCTGGATCGACACCATGCGCGGCCGCTCCGCCCCGATCCACCCGAGCTCCTCCATCTCGTCGAACGCCTTCCACATGCCGACCATGCCCGTGCCACCGCCAGTGGGGTAGACGATCACGTCCGGGAGCCGCCCGAGCTGCTCGAACAGCTCGTAGCCCATGGTCTTCTTCCCCTCCACCCGGTACGGCTCCTTCAGCGTGGAGAGGTCGAACCAGCCGTGGACCTCGCAGCCCCGGGCGATGATGGCCCCGGCGTCGGTGATCAGACCGTCCACCAGCTCCAGGTCGGCGCCCAGCGCCCGCGTCTCCTCGATGATCGGACGCGGCGTGTCCTTCGGCACCGCCACGTGGCACGCGAGCCCGGCCGCCGCGGCGAACGCGGCCGCCGCGGAGCCCGCGTTCCCCGCCGAGGGGAGCGCCACGTCCGACATGCCCAGCTCGGCCGCCCGCGCCACCGCCATGCTCAGCCCCCGGGCCTTGAAGCTGCCCGTGGGGTTCTGCCCCTCGTCCTTGACCCATACGCGACCCACCCCGAGGGCCTCCGCGAGACGAGGCGCGTCGAGCAGGGGCGTGAGCCCTTCGCCCAGGGAGAACCGGAACTCCGGATCCCGGACGGGCAGCACCTCCGCGTACCGCCACATGTCCGGCGCCCGTCCGGCCAGCGACGCCGGCGTGAACCGCCCCCGGAGCGGGGCCAGGTCGTAGCGGGCCAGCAGCGGCTTCTGGCAGCAAGGGGAGACGCGCCAGGGGGTCTCCGTGTCCCCGTACACCGCACCACACATCCCGCACTCGAGATGGCTCGCGCCCGGCGCGAGCCGCTTGGTTGTAGTAGTCATACGGGGAAGATAGCCGGCGCGCGCCGTCGTGCCAGCGTCAGCCAAGATCGTTCGGCGGTTTCCCTGGACGGCCGTAGTGATCGCCGCCGATGGGTCGGGCCTTCGTGTAGGCCCGCCGGAGCCCCGCCTCGTCCAGGTCCTTCACGGCGCCCCGCGAGACCGCCAGCCGACGGGACTTCCGCGTCCCGTCCACGCACACGAACTCCAGGACCTCGCCCGCCTCGTCGCGGTCCGTCGTCCGCTCCGACCCGGGGACCACCCGGGCCTCCCACACCGCGCCATCGATGTCGAGCTGCCGCCAGATCGTGCGATTCTCCGCCATGCTGCCCTTCCTGCTTCAGGATATGCGACTTCCACCGGCCTACCGACCAGGGGGCAAATTCCACGCCCTCCCGTCGGGGCAACCGTTTCGAGCCCCGCCCGCATCTCACGAACAGAGCACCCGGAACGGGGAGTCGAATCCTGGATCGCGACCGCGGGATGACCGAGCAGGAGCTGGTGCGGCAGGCGCGGCGGGGAGAGGAGAGCGCCATGCACGCCCTCTACCGACGGTACGCGCCGCGCGTGTACGCGGTGGTGCGCCGGATCGCCGGCGAGGACGCGCTGGCGGAGGACTGGGCGCAGGAGGCGTGGATCCGGGCGTTCACCGCGCTCCCCGGGTTCCGCGGCGACGCCGCGTTCTCGACGTGGCTCCACCGGGTGGCGGTGAACAGCGCGCTGCAGGGGAAGCGGTCGCGGATGCGGCACGACACCCGGGAGGCGCCGCTCCCGCCGGCGCTCCCGGGCGCCGACGGCGGCCGCGACCCCGCGGTCCTGCGTGTGGCGCTGGAGCGCACACTCGACCGGCTGCCCGACGGGATGCGGCAGGTGCTGGTACTGCACGACGTGGAAGGATTCACCCACGAGGAAATCGGGGAGATGCTGGGCATAGCGGCAGGAACGTCGAAGAGTCAGTTGTCGAAGGCCCGGGCGAAGATGCGGGCCATGCTTCGCTCGGAGCACGAACCCCTGGAGGCGGCGTATGCAGCATCTGACGCTTGAGGCGCTCGCCCGCCTGGTCGACGAGGCGCCCGACGCCCACGAGGGCAGCCACCTGGCCGCGTGCGAGGCGTGCCGCGGCGAGCTGGAGGCGCTCCGGCGGCAGACCGAGGCGCTCGGGACGCTCCCGAAGATCCTGCCGGCGCCCGACGCGTGGCCGGAGGTGAGCCGACGACTGCGGCGCGAGGGCGTCGTGGCGCGGGCCGCGACCCGGGCCGGAAGGCTCCGGGCGGGTCCGGCGCTGACCCGCGTCGCCGCCAGCCTCGTCCTCTTCCTCGCCGGTGGCGCCGGCGGCTACCTCCTGCGGGGCGAGGCCGCATCGGCGGGACCCCCCGCCATCGAGGTCGCGGCGGCGGCGGAGTCCCCCAGCCTCGAGGCCGCGGCGGCAGAGTCCTCCACCCTCGAGGCCGCGGCGGCGGAGTCCCCCACCCTCGAGGCGGAGGTGGAGCGGACGGAGGAGGCGTTCTTCGCTGCGCTCGACCGATACATGCGGACCACGGGCGCCACGCCGCCGGACCCCGCGGCCCGGCTCGCGGTCCTGGACAACATCGTCCTGACGACGGCCGAGGCGCTGGCGCACTCGCCGACGGACCCGGTGATCAACAGCTTCCACGTGACGGCCGTGGCGCAGCAGCGGGAGCTGCGGCGGCGGTTCGAGGGGGCCGCCGCGGAGCCGGTGTTCTAGGATGCGCGCCTCCATGCCCCGGACCGTGGTCGCGCTCTGGACGGCCGTCTTCGCCATCGGCGCGACCGCGCCCGCGCCCGCGACCGCGCAGGAAGCACGCGTCCTCGCGCCCCGGCCGGCGTGGCTGGGGATCGGCTACGACGTGCTGTGGATCCAGGAGGGCGAGCGCTGCACGCCGCGGCTCGTGGTGGAGAGCGTGGTCCACGGCTCGCCCGCGGAGCGCGCGGGGCTGCGGGCGGGCGACGTGATCGTCGCCGTGGACGGCGAGCCCGCGCCCGACCGGCTCCAGCTCCTGGCCGCCCGGCTCTCGCCCGGCGACTCGGTCCGACTGCGCGTCGAGCGCGACGGCCGGGCACGCGCCATGACCGCCGTGGCCGATCGCCGCCCGGACCGCCCGCCCCTCTCCCTGACAGGGCGCGCGACGGACGCCCTGGCCACCAGCTCGGCCCCGATCGTTCGCGTGGACGACGACGTCCTCAGCGTCCGGAACGTCGACATTGGAACCTGGACCGCCCGCGGGTACTGGCTCGCCACGGACGGCCGGACCGAGTACCGTCGCCTGTCCTCCCGCTCCCGTGACCCCCTGGAC
>JBKGZE010000169.1:0-5718 GCA_046545735.1 Gemmatimonadota bacterium
TCCCAGGAGTAGGCGAGGGTGGCGACGGCGCCGACCACGTAGCGCAGCGTGAGCAGCGCGCTCCGCTGGCGCGCCCGGTCGTCCGGCCCGGCCGGGACCGCCGAGGCCCCCGCGACGGTGAGCCCGATGGTGGTCAGCAGGCTGATCCAGTGGATGCCGCCCTCGAAGAGCGCCCCACCGCCGGCCAGCGCCGGGTCGTCGCGCCAGTCCCCGGTGCGCTGCCGCTTGAGAGCGTTCAGGTGGATGAACAGGATGTCGCCGAGCGCGCGCTCCTCCACGAGCGTGCGGAGGACGCGGGCGAGGGGCTTGTAGGGGTAGTTCTCGGCGACGAGCAGGTGCCGTCCCGCCCGCGACGCCCCCGCGACGGCCTGATCGAGCTCGCCGGCGTCGAGGAACGCCGGCTTCTCTACGATCACGTGCTTGCCGTGCTCGAGGGCTGCGAGCGTGAGCGGGAGGTGGAGCGCCGTGGGGGTGGCCACGAACGCGACGTCGATCGCCGGGTCGGCCAGCGCCGCGTCGTAGCCGCTGAAGTGACCGGCGCCGCTCCACCGTCGGGCCATGGCCGCCGCTCGCCCGCCATCCCGGCTGGCGTAGTGCCTACGCACGTCCGGCCACCCGCGGAGTGTGCGGCTGTGCAGCGTCGCGGCCGCGCCGCAGCCGAGGAAGACGAGGTCGACGGGGCCGCTGCTCATGCGGGCTCCCGTGGCTCGGTCCGTGGCTGGGACCGTGGCCTGGCGGGGGCGTCGGCCGCGGCGTGCCATCCGGTGCGCAGCGCGGTGGCGGCGATGGTCAGGCTCGGGTTCACCCCGGCGGCGGTGGGCAGTGCGCTGCCGTCAGCCACGTACAGGTTCTCCAGCCCGCGGAACCGGCCGTCCGGGTCGAGCGGCGACTGCGCCGGGTCGCCCCCCATGCGGACGGTGCCCACGGCGTGGGAGAAGGTGTTGAGGCGATACGGCACCTGGATCGGCGCGCCCGCTTCCCGGAGGACGCGCCGGGCCTGTCGGATCAGCGCCGCCCGGGCGGCCAGGTCCCGCGGCGAGTGCCGGTAGACCACGCGGGTGCGGGGCGGACCGTCGCCAGAGCCCGGGTCGAGGAGGACGCGATTCTCCCAGCGCGGCTGGTCCTCGGCCATGACGATGAACCCGGTGAGGTGCTCGACGATCGAGGCGACGAGCCGGGCCGCCCGTCGCGGCAGCAGGACCAGGACGACCCACGGCGTCGCCATCTGCTGGATCATCCCCAGCTTGCCCGGCGGCTCCGGGATCCCGGGATGGCCGAAATAGAAATCGTCCAGGGCGATCTCCTTGTGGAACCGTCGCTCCGGGTCGGGCCGCCGGGGGAAGAGTCCGAACACGTGGGCGTTGCAGTGGCGCATGAGGTAGCGGCCGATCCGCGCGCCGGCGGGGTTCAGGCGGGCCAGTCCGGAGGCCAGGAGGAGACCGGGGGTGGCGAGGGCGCCGGCGGAGACGACGACGATCGTCGCCCCGTGTCGCGCGCGGGTCCCCGTCCGGACGTTTTGCGTCTCCACCGCCACCACCCGGTCCCCGCGAACGAGGAGTCGGGTGGCCGCCGCGCCGGTCTCGAGTCGCATCCCGCAGCGCAGGAGCGGCGGCAGGAGGCGGGCGGCGACGTCGTTCTTGGCCCCGACCAGGCAGGGGAAGCCGTCGCAGAACGCGCACGCCTCGCACGGGCGACGTCCGTCGCCACCGTAGTGGATGGCCAGCGGAAGCCGGAAGGGGGAGAGGCCCAGTCGCCGCGCCGCATCGTCGAGGCGCGTGGCCGCCGGGCTCAGCGGCCCGAGCGCCTGCGGGTACGGGCGGCTCCGGTACGGCTCGGTCCGGCCGCCCGCCGCCGGGCCCGCGATCCCCAGCAGGGCTTCCGCGTCTGCGTAGTAGGGCTCGAGCTCGTCGTAGCCGAAGGGCCACTCGGCGCCGGAGTCCTCGACGATCTCGGGGGCGGGCTCGAAGTCTCGGGCCCGGAACCGGCTGGACACGGCGGCGAAGTAGAGGGACGGGCCGCCCACGTTGCAGAAGTCGTCCGGCACGGCGCCGTTGCCGCCCGCCCCGATCCGGTGGGGAATGGCCTGGTCGAAGAATGGAGCGAGGTCGGTGGGCCCGCGGGGCGCCGATCCGGCGCGGCGCTCGGACCAGTCGCCGCGCTCGAGCATGCGCACCGTGAGCCCCGCGTCGAGCAGGGCCCGGGCGGCCATGGCGCCGCCGAACCCGCTCCCGACCACCACCGCGTCCGCCGCCGTCTCCCGCATCATACCCGCGGCACGGGCGGGGTTCCTGCCGGGGCCCGGCCGCGCCGGAGCGGGCCCGGGTCGCCCGAAACGGCACCGGTGCGGAGCGGCGCCCGGCCGGTCCGGCGTCTGAACTGCTCGGCCTGGTGCATGAACGCCTCCAGCCGCGTCCGCACGTTGGTCTCCTTCTGCGCATCATACGGCAGGTCGAGCCAGGGCACCCAGTCCAGGTCCCGACGGATCCGGGACGCCATCCCGGCGGCGATCACGCCGGGCATGCAGGCGAACGGAAGGACGTTGAGGATCCCGTGCACGCCGAGCCGCGCCATCTCTACGGCGCGGCCCATGCTCAGGACCGCTTCCGTGCCGAGAGCCGCGTCGTAGAAAGGCGCCACGGCGTCCGCGATCCGGCGGCTCGGCGCCTCGTCCGGCCGCGTCAACGCGGGCGCGACCGTCCGCAGCAGCCGGCGCTCCGTCGCCCGCTGGTAGCCGTACACCAGGGCGGCGCTCAGGACCGCGCGGTGCCGCCTGGCGACTCGCGCCACCGCTTTCATCCGGAAGGTGTGGAAGTCCACCACCTCCGCCATGCTGGCGATCAGGACTTCCCCACCCAGCCGCTCCACCTCCGCGATCAGCTGCCGGTTCGAGTACGCGTTCCAGCGCACGTACACCTCGCCGACCAGCCCGACCACCGGACGGTCGGTTCGGACGACGACGATGGCGTCGAACTCGCCGGCGGTGAAGGCGAGCGCCCGGGCCAGGCCCCGTCCTGCCCCGGCCTCGACCGCCGCCATGGTTCGCTCGAGGCCTCGTCGGTAGGCCGCTTCGCTGGCCCCCCGCTCCACCTCGTACGGGCGGTGCTCGAGGAGGAGCCGGACCAGGAGGTCCACCGCGACGAGGCCCTGCCAGGCGAGCATACGCAGCTGTCGGGGGCGCTCGCCGAACCCCTGGTACGCGTTCTTCGAGCTGGGTGAGGAGACGACCACCTCGCCCAGTCCGAGGCGGTCGAGGGTGTCTCGCAGGAGCATGCTGTACTGGCCGAAGCGGCACGGACCGGACGCGGTCGGGAAGAAGAAGGCGGAACGGGCGGGGTCGAAGTCCGGCTCCTCGCACCGGCGGAGGACGTCGCCGAGGGCGAGAAAGCAGGGGAGGCACTCCCGTCCGCCGAACAGGCGAAGGCCCAGCGCCAGGGAGCGGTCGTCGCTGGGCGGGAGCACCTCGGCGCGCATCCCGTGGTGGCGCATGGCGGCCGCCGCGGCGTGGGAATGGTCGCCCATGTGGACGACGTACGTGACCCGGTGCGACGCGGCGGCTCCCGTCATGCGCGCAGCCCCTCCAGGCTCTCCAGGAACGCCTCGCAGCGGGTGAGCACGCCCGTGTCGGCGGTGTGGTCGTCGATCTCCAGCTCGAGGTACGGCTTGTCGCCCATCAGCCGGCGGAAGAAGCCGGTGAGAAAGGAGTCGGGGCCGCAGCTGAAGTTGGTGACGTAAACGGCCTGGAGCCGGGGGTCGTCGCGGATGATGCTGGCGGCGGCCAGGATGTCCTGCCCGCTGCGCCAGTACATGTTCGGATAGCGCGACGAAACGTCCACCGAGTCCAGCGGCAGGAAGTCCATGGGGATCGGCAGCGCGCCCAGCCGCCGCAGCTTCAGCGGCAGGTCGAGGGTGGCTCCCTGATCCTGGGTGTTGTACGCCCGGCCGACGAGGACCACGGGTCGGCGCGCGCCGTCGAGCCCGGCCAGGACGCGGGCGCCCCGCAGCCGCACCGCGCGCTGGAACTCCGCCTGCGCGGCCTCGGCCGCCGCGGCGGCCTCGACGATCCGGCGCCGGGACACGCCGAGGACCGGCGCCAGCGCCCGGAGCTGCGTGCGCCGGCGCGGGACCCAGGAGAGCTCCAATGACACGTGGAGCGGGACCACACCGACCGCGTCGAGGTCCACGTGGGCCCGAACGAGGTGCGAGACGGCGGGGATGTAGGGGCAGTACTGGTTCTCGCCCTGACCCGGAGCGGAATTCTCCCGGTTGATCACGCTCGGGAGGAAGAGGTAGTGGATCCCTTTCTCCAGCAGGTTGGCGACATGGCCGAACACCAGCTTCACCGGGAAGCAGGTCTCCGCCGGCGCCCCTTCCGCCGAGGCGCGAACAATCGGCGGGTTCGTGGGATCGGACAGGACCAGGTCGTGGTCGAGCGCGTCGAAAAAGGCGCGCCAGAAGGGGAAGAGGTCGTGGAAGAGCATGGCGCTCGGGAGCCCCACCCGGGGCCGTCCGCTCGCCGGGTCCGGCTCGCGGTACCCCCCGAGCAGCAGCGACCGCCGCTCCGCGAACAGGTCGGCGATCTCCCGGCTCGGATCCCGGCGCAGCCGTTCGTGGGTCTCGGGTTCGAGGTGGGCGGCCGCGGTCCCGCCCGTGAGGGCCGCGACCGTCGAGTAGACCTTCAGGTGCCGGCCGCCGTCCCGAACGAACTCGAGCAGCTCCGAGGGAAAGCCGCTCGTCGCCCCGCAGTTGACGACCACGTCGGCCCGCTCGACGGCCGCGGCGACGATCGGGCCCAGCGGATGGTTTCGCTCCCCGTCTGGGACGACGGTCAGCGTCGTGACGTCCGCGCCGACCTCGCCCATAGCCGTCCGGAGCGCCGCGATGACCGCCTCGTCGGTCGACGGCGTGGTCAACAGCGCCACCTGGTCGCCCGCGCCGACGTTCGTCTCGGCGAGCCACGTCGCCGGCGGCAGGAGTTCGGGGATGCGCGCGATAGCCATGGTCGGCCGATCGGTCGGCACGGGTATATAGCCGACCTCGCGGGGCGTGGTGGACGCGGTCGTTGGCGATGGGTCATGCGCCCCGACTGGCGGGCGGCGGGAGGTGGAAGGGGTCGCGCTCAGTCCCTGGCCGGACCCACGGCACCTGTCTCCTCGAGCTCCCGGATCCTCGCCTCGTCGTACCCGAGCTCGTCCGCCAGCACCACGTCCGTGTGCTCGCCGCGGTCGGGGACGCGAGGGTGCTCGATGGCCGAGGCCCCGCCGAGGCGGACCGGGTTGCCGGCGTGGGCCACCGTCTCGCCCTCCTCGGTCTCGACCGTGCCGACCATGCCCCGCTCGCGGAGGTGGGCGTCCGCCATCGCCTCGGCGGGCGACTGGATGGGCGCACACGGGACGTTCGCCGACAGCAACGTCGACTGGAGCGTCTCGGCGTCGAACTCGCGGGTCCGGGCCTCGATGATGTCGTCCAGCTCGTCGCGGTGCGCACACCGGGCCGCGGGGGTGGCGAACCGGTCGTCCTCGATCAATTCCTCGCGGTCGAGCGCATGGCAGAGCTTGCGCCAGGAGGTGTCGCCGAAGGCCGAGACGTAGACCAGCGCGTCCTCGGTCTCGTAGGCGCCGTTCGGGGCGTAGGTCGCGATCCGGTCGCCCATCCGCTCGGGGAGGTCGCCGTACAACGACTGGTAGACCACCCACGTGCCGGCCCAGGCGAAGCCAATCT
>JBKGZE010000170.1:0-5702 GCA_046545735.1 Gemmatimonadota bacterium
GTCCACTCCTGGAGATCGGTCCCGCCGGGCGTGGTTCCCAGTGCGAACTGGTACTCGCCCACGCCCGACTCGGGATCCGTGGCAGACCAGGCTACGGTGAAGGGGCCGGTGCTGGCGGTCCAAGCCGTCTCGCCATCGACGTCCGCGGTGGTGGTGAGGGACGGGAAGCCCACCACCGGTCGACTCGGCGGACTGTAATCGGCTTCCATGGTGCCGATTTCCGTTGGCCCCGAAACCGCCTGCGACGAGCCGGCGGGAAGATAGTCGTACTGGAACGAGGACGTGGCGAGGCCGGTGAGACCCGCGCCGCCCCGGGTGCCCAGCTGGAGCTCGCCCTGACCCGACGCGACGTTTCGGTCGGTCCGGAACCGGACCAGCCGGACGCCGCCCGTGGGCCCGTTGGACATCATGGGGGCGTTCCGAGTATCCCTGTCCCGGTACAGGTAGTCGAAGATCCCGTCGGGGTGGGCCCCGGACCAGACCGCCTGGATCTCCGCCGTGTACGGCGTCACGGTGGCGGTGACCAGGGGCGAGGTCACGGCGGGCACGGTCAGGGCCTGCGCAAGCTCGTCGCGCCGGGCGGCGTAGTGGCTCACATCCTTGGTGTCGCCGCGCCATGCCAGGTACATGTCGTAGAGGTCGTGGAGCACCCCCGTGAGCTCGACCTGTGCCAGGTAGAGGGCCGCGAGGTCGGCAGAGAGCGCGCCGTGGGCATTGCGCATATCCCGGATCCGGGCGTCGGCTTCCGCGCTGAGCGACTGGACCTCCACGTCGGCCACGGAATCGAGAGCGGCGAGCCCCGCCGCGCCCACGCCGTGGAAGAGTGGCTGACTGTACGAGGTGGCGAGGCCTGCGAGGTTCTGCACCGTGACCTCGTAGTTGTCGCCGGCCAGGACGGCGTCCACCTCCTGCGTGTAGGTGGGGTCCGCCATCCACTCGCTCAGCGTAGCGGCCCTGCTGGTGGCGAGATCCTGAAGGGCGTCCCAGGCAGAGGACACGCCGCTCCCTGCTCTCGTCGAGAGGGCATCGGCCTTGGCCTGCTGCATGGTCTGGTAGCTCGACTGCTGGCTCGCCAGCCACTGGGCCCGGTCCCGCACCCAGTCCTGCTTGCGTAGCAGGAAGCCCGTGTGTTCCGCGTAGAACCGCTCCGTAGCCTCCCGGGCTCGGGAGTGGAGCCGGGCATACTGGAGGAGCGAGCCGGGGGCGTTGGCAGTGGTGACGGCACGGATGTCGGCGAGGATCCCCTCGAGCTCGCTGATCCGGCGGCGGATCTCGACGTCCCGCTGCTCGATGGAAGCGCGCTGCTCATTCAACGCGCCGACCAGCGCCTGGATCACCCCCTCGTCGATGGTAGCCGACGGCCCCGAAACGACCTGCCGGACCCAGACGCCGCTGGGGTCCTGCACCTCGCGGGCGTCCACGTCCGTGGCGTTCAGGGTCGCGGGCCTGGCTGAAGGAATGGAGCTGGCCGTGTGGGGGCTCAGCGGCGAGAGCTGGCCGCTGATGGCCGCCATCTGGCTCTCCACCGCCGGGCGCTCGCTCTCGATCTCGGCGAGTCGCGCGTCGGCGGAGTCTCGCCAGGCGAAGCCGGCAGCCACATCACCGGGAGCGCTCTCCTGGGTGATCACGTCGATGTAGCCATCCAGGTACTCGGTCTCGCCGGGCTGGACCTCGTGCTGGAGCTCCTGGTTGCGGAGCGCCTGGAAACGGGACGCGCACGCGTCCTGGGTCGGGAAGATCGCCTGGGCGGCCCCGGCAAACTGACCGGGCCCGGTCACGCTCAGATTCTCGACTCTGAAGACCACGCTCTCGAGCACGTCGCACGTTCGAGCCCGGTCGTACGCCGCCGCCAGCTCCTCCTCCGAGACGATGAGCTCGAACGGGTCGGCATTCTCCATCTGCTCGGAGGCTGCATCCCGGGCCGCCTCCATATCCGCGGCTACCCGTTCCGCTTCGGTCAGCGCCGCCTCCATGGATGAGTCCCGCCCCAGCCCGCCATCCACCTCACCGTCCCCGAACCTCACCCACACGCTGGCCGCGATCGTATCCTCGCTCAGGACGACGCGCCCCTCGGCGGCGCCGTAGAAGAACGGGTCCTGCTGGCCCTCGGAGATCAGCGCCGCGGTCATGGCGGCCGAGACGGTGAAGAAGTAGTCGCCCAGCGGCTGCCAGCTCACACCAAGCCTGGCCATGGCGCCCCAGGTATGGCCGGCGAGGTCGTTGGCCGGGGCGTAGGACCACACCTGGAGATGCCCCTGGTCGAGGGTGACGATGGGCAGACCCTCGCCGCTCCCCACGTTCACGTCGAGCAGGAAGCCGGGATTGCCCGAGAGCGTGCCGAGGAACGCCTTGCCCTCCACTGTGAGGATCCCCTTGGCCACACTGCCATTGGCATCCCCGTACAGCATCCAGCTGTCCTCGCCGTTGACGTAGAAGCCGATGCTCCCGTTGCCACTGAGCAGCGGGTCGTAGTCGACGTTCAGGCTCAGCAGCCCCTCGCCCCACGCCCGGTTGACACCGAACACCAGTGAGCCGTCGCCCTTGAACCGATCGCCCTGGCTGAGCAGCTCCATCCGGCCGTCTACCTGGACGTTCAGGTTCGTGACCGTCACGAGCACGCGACCTTCCACGACCCGGGGCGCCGGGGCGGGGCCGACGCCGCTCATGGCACCGTAGAGCATCACCGCGAAGTCGGCCGGACCGCCCGCGTTGGCGGCTGCGGTGATCTTGGCGGTGGCCTCCGACTGGCCGAGCCCGGCGGCGGAGCGGACCACGTCCAGCCATTCCGGCCGCGGGTTGAGGAAGAAGCCGCCACCGAGCCCGGAGACCTGGACCACCGGCACGGCGGGCAGGATATAAAGAGGCAGGTCGCTGGCGGCGATGAACATGCCCATGCGGAGCGGATCGGTCCCCCGGCTCTCGATGGCTCCGACGACGGCGAGGCCAGCCACGCCCGGTACGTCGGCGGTGGCGCCCACGGCCAGTTCGAACCCGTCCGAGTACTGGAAGAAGCGGAGGTCGCCGTTCACGGTGGCCGCGCCCGCCAGGTCGAGGCTCGCGCCCTTCACCAGCAGGCTGGTCAGGTCCGGACCGCCCTGCGGGTCCGCGACCTGGTACAGGAGGAACTCGTCGACGCCGCCGCCGAACACGCTCCCGCTACCGGTCCCGACGGAGATGTGGCCTCCGAAGCTGACGTAGCTCTGGACCTGGATCTCTTCTGTCGTGGCTTCTGCGGCTTCGTCGCCCGCCGGCATGCTCCCGGACGCCACCTCGATGGTGGTGGGCGTGTCGCTGTACTCGAAGTCGGTCAGCTCCAGGCCCAGGACCCCGGCCACCGTGAGAGTCGACCCGGTCACCCGCCCGTTCTCCAGGCCCACCGCGCCGTCGGCGTAGGTGAAGCCGAAGTCCTGGAACTGCAGCCCGCCCTCCACGGCGTCGAGCGCGAGGTGCATCTCGCCGCCGAACCGGAGGTCGAAGGCGCCCGCCCCGGCGCTGCCGGTGGAGACCTGTTCGAGGCGGAGCCGTACCGGCCCGTGGCCCAGGTCGAAGGCGTCGGCCGCCTCCACGTTCCCCCAGGCCAGGCTGCCGTCGAGGCTCACGCTCAGCCCGGGCAGCACCGTCCCGCCCGGGATGTCGCCGAGCTTGATCCGGTTGTCCGCGTTGTCCTGGACGTAGAAGTCGGCCACCACCTGGAGCGCGCTGGCCGAGGCGTCGGCGAAGTCGAGGCTCAGCCCCACGTAGCGGGGGTGGAAGGTGCCCACGCCGGCGGGGATCTGGGTCCGCTCGCCGCCCAGCCCCGGCTCCTCGTTCAGGAGCACGACGTCGCCGCCGCCCTCGATGGTTCCGTCCGGGGCGATGGCGAAGCGCAGCGTCTGAGGCCCGTTCGCGTCCAGCGGCGCGGGCAGCAGGACGGAGCCGGTGGCCTGGAGCTTCTCTTCGGCGATGGCCAGTTCCCGCAGCACCACCGCGTTCGGGACCAGCGGGATGGTGTCGCTGATGAGGCTCGCCTCGGCCAGGCGGACGGTGCCGTCGGTGGCCACCTTCAGCCCGTGGAACCGGGTGACGTTGTCCAGCAGCTCCAGCTCGCCCGACAGCGTCATGGCCAGCACGCCGGCGTCGTAGGCGATGTCCAGGGCCGGGTAGACCAGCGCTCCGGACGCGTCCACCGAGTCCTGCAGCGTGAAGGTGGCGCCGAACAGGTCGAAGCTCTGGGGCTCGTCGAGCCCGCTCACGGCCAGGGCGCCGACGCTGACGCCGGCGGTGCCCACGCGCAGGTCCTGGACGGTGATGGCGAAGCCGTCGCTCACCTGCGGCAGCGTGATCATCCCGCTGGCGCCGACGGTGAGTCCCTGGGCGTCGGCGGTCATCCAGAGGGGCGCGTCTTCGGCGCCCACCGCCAGGGGGATGAACCGGGCCTGGCCGAGGGGGAGCGTGTCGTTCGGCACCACGCTCAACGCCAGCTCCGACGTGGTGAGGCTCGCCGTGAAGAAGAGCGGCGCCGCCACGCTGTCTTCCGGCGCCGCGAAGAAGGTGGACCGGAGCTGGCCGGAGAGGGCCACGCCCTCGTCCTGGCCGGCGCCGAAGGCCACCCGCGCACCGGTGATCTCGAGCCGGAGCGAGTCGGCGGTGTCACCGCCGGCACCGGCCGCGGTGTCCGGCCGGAGCTGGAGCGTGTGGATCGGCGCGAGCGTCGGGTCGAACGCCGTCGTCAGCGTGCCCAGCTCGGCGGAGCCGGTGAGGCCGCTCTCCGTCAGCGCCAGGTCCTCGAACGTCAGGTCCAGCCCGCTCAGCGACTCGGGCAGCGAGGCCCGGGCGTCCAGCAGCAGCTGGTAGTCCCCGCTCCCCTCCGCCACCTCGCGGTACGCCACCCCGCGCAGCTCCAGCGGGAGCCCGAGGTCGGCCAGCGAGAGCAGCGCTTCCTCGTCCGCGGGCGTGGTCACCGACACCGACCCGCTCACGAACTGGAAGGTGTGCGGGTCCACCTGGACGTCGAACTCCACCTCGAGCGACGGCGGTCCGCCGCCGGCGTCCCCGGCGCCGGCTGCTCCGGCGTCCTCACCGGCCAGCCCGGCCAGCACCAGCTGCGCGGGCTGGTTCGGCTTCGTCCTGAGGATCAGCCCATCGGGGCCGCCCTCCGTCTCGATGACCAGCGCGTCCTGCGCGTCCCGCAGCTGGATGTAGGCGATCTCCTCGCTCGGCAGCCCCAGGCGCGCCGGGACCGGGAGCACGCCGAAGACGTCGCCCGGCCAGAAGCCGGTGGAGTCGGCGTACGCCACCTCGGTGGTGTCCACCCGGAATCCCACCCGACCGCTCGCGATGGCCACGGGCGCGAAGCCGAGGCGGAAGCCGCGGGTGAAGTCCACCGCGATGTCGGTGAACGACGTGTCGCTGAAGGCCAGTGACGCCGCGGCCGTCCCGCCCAGCCGGAGCCCGTCCCGGTCCAGGAGCAGCGTGTCCGGCAAAGCCAGCTTGAACCCTTCGTCGGGCGCGGGCGCGCCGGGATCCACGGGCTTCCAGGCCATGGCGCCGCTGGCGTCCAGCCCCGCGGCCAGCGCGAACTGGGACGTGAAGGTGACGCTCCCGCCCGTCACCTCGAAGTCGGACAGTCGGAGGGTGAGGTCGTTGAACGCCACGCCCACGGAGCCCGACGCGGCGGCCTCGCCCTCCACCTGCAGAGCCGCCTCCGCCTCGATGAACTGCGT
>JBKGZE010000171.1:0-5669 GCA_046545735.1 Gemmatimonadota bacterium
CCTCCGCGGCCGTCACGGACACGGTTACCGAGCTGGTGAGCCCGACCTCCTCCGCCTTGATGACCGGGTGCATCACCCACTGGCCGGACTCGCCGGCCACGTGGCCGAAGCTCTGCGCCACATCGAAGTCCAGGAGCAGGATGTGCTGCCCACCCGTGACCGCCAGCCCGTCCTCGCCCGGCAGGACCACCTTGATCCCCGTCTGGCTCATGCTCGGCGTGTTCAGGGTGCCGCTGAACGCGATGTTATCCGCCACCGCCGGCTCCGTCGCGCACCGGTCGAAGCCGGAATCGGTGCTATACACGTCATACTCGCCCTCCGTCTCGGCCTTGACGGCGATGCACGCCTCCGCCACCACCACCCGGAGCTGCTCGTAGAAGCCGCCAGGCACGTCGACGTCCGTGACCAGCTCCTCGATGTCGTTCGCCAGCGTGAGAAGGTCGACCGTGTGATCGTCCGTCATCAGATCGACCCGGCCCGGCCCGTTCTCCTCCTCGCCCGGCTGCAGGTAGATGTGGTCGATCGTGACCCACGCGTGCGCCACGTCGCCGGGCGCATCCGTCAGCATGAGCGTGAGGGTGCCCGCGTCGGGCGAACCCGTGCTGTCGTCGCACGCCGCCATGGGGAGAGTGAGCGAGAGGGCGAGCGCAACGACGCCCGTCGTGCGACTGAACATGTCCATTCCTCCATCCTTGGTCCGACTGGTCTGGCACTCCTCGTGAGTGCCGGCTCCAGTAGAGAGACGAACGGACCCGGAGAAGGTCACGGCGCGGTCGATCGGCGGCGGCCGCGTACGGGACCCGGAGGAGGAGAGCTGAGGGGTTCGGAGGAGCGCGGAGCGGGCCCGCTACGCGTCGTCGCCGGACAGGAGCGCGACGTAGCTCTCGTAGCGGGCGGTCGGGACCGCCCCGGCCTCCACCGCCTCCCGCACCGCGCACCCCGGCTCGTGGGTGTGCGTGCACGAGCCGGCGAACCGGCAGGCGGTGAGGTGGTCGGCCATTTCGGGGAAGTACAGGTCCAGCTCACCGGGCTCGATGCCCCAGAGCCCGAGCTCCCGGAGCCCCGGCGTGTCCGCGACGTAGCCGCCGCAGTCCAGGGGGATGAGCCGCGCCGAGACCGTGGTATGCCGCCCTTTCCGCCCCTTCCGCACCGCCTCGCTGACGGCGGCCGTCCGGAGCTGGAGCCCCGGCTGGATCGTGTTCAGGAGGCTCGATTTCCCGACGCCGGAGGGCCCGGCCAGCACGCTCACCCGGCCGCACAGCCGCTCGTTGAGCACCCGTACCCCCTGGCCCGTGGTGGCGCTGGTGAACAGGACCGGGTACCCGATCGACTCGTAGAGGCCGAAGGCGGCACGCTCCTGGTCGGCGCCCAGGTCCGCCTTGTTGGCGACGATCAGCGCGTCCACCCCGTTCGCCTCCGCCAGCACCAGGAACCGGTCCAGCATACGGAGCCGGGGTGGCGGCTCCGCCACCGCGAAGACCGCCACCAGCTGGTCGACGTTGGCGACCAGCACCTTCGCGCCCCGATGACGGCCCCGGCCGGGCGCCCGCCGGGCAAGCTCGCTCCTCCGCTCCGCCACCGCCTCGATGGTGTGCCCGCCGTCCTCCTGCTCCCGGACCACGACCCGGTCGCCGGCCACCACCGCGTCGCCCGTCCGCTGCTCCCGCTTCAGTCGGCCGCGCAGCGATGCTTCCACGACCGCCCCGCCCGGATGCAGCTCGACCTCGTACGTCCCGCCGATGGCGGAGCGCACGAGGCCGTTGTACTGGCCGGGTCCGACGGGCATCAGGCGGCGAAGCTCTCCAGTGCCGGCCCCATGTCGCCCTCGCGCAGGCGCTTCAGAGCCCGGTCCCGTAGCTGACGGACCCGCTCACGCGTTACGCCGAGCATGTTGCCGATCTCCTCGAGCGTATGCGTCTCCCCGCCGTCAAGGCCGAAATACAGCCGGACCACCCTGGCGTCCCGGGGGTTCAGCGTATCGAGCGCCCGGTCGATCTGCTCGGCCAGGAGCCGGTCCTCCACGTCCTCCTCGGGCTCCGTCGCCTCGTCCAGGATGAAACGCTCCACCAGGTAGCTGTCGTCCGAATCGCCGATCGGCGCGTCCAGGCGAACCTCGGCGGAGTTCAGCGTCTGGAGGTGACGCACCACCGACGGCTTCAGCTTGGCCGCCTCCGCCACCTCCTCGAGCGTGGGGTCACGCCCGAGATCCTGCTTCAGCCGCTCGCGCTCCCGGAAGATCCGGGCAAGGTCGCTGGCCCGGTTCAGCGGCACCCGCACGCTGCGCCCGTGGTTGGCCAGCGCGGCGAGGATCGCCTGCCGGATCCACCAGACGGCGTAGGAGATGAACTTGACCCCCTGGTCCGGGTCGAACTTCCGCGCCGCCGTGACCAGCCCGACGTTGCCCTCCTGGATCAGGTCAGCCAGCGAAACGCCCCGGTTCTGGTACTTCTTCGCGACGCTGATGACGAACCGCAGGTTGGCCCGCGCCAGCTCCTCGACCGCCTCCTCGTCGCCCGCCTGCGCACGCTTGCCCAGCTCGATCTCGCGCTCGGGCGTGATCAGCTCGTGTCTACTGACATCCCCCAGGTACTGGTCCAGGGCCGTGTTGTCCTCGTATGTCGGCCGAAACGTGTCCCGGCGTCGGCGCTTGTTGTTCGTCTTCGTCGCTGCCATCTCGACCCCTGTCCGTATGTCGGAGCACTTGCCGGCAGTATCGGCAGGTTCTCTGTCATTTTTATGCGCGCAAGCTCTTTGCCGACGAAGCGCCCGCGACATCCCCACGCATGTCACCAGCGCCCAGCTTCGTCACGGCGTTACTAACCCCGCTCCCGGAACGGTGTTCCCGGGACATTCTCAGGGGATGGTATCGGGGGGCGCGGCAGGGGTTCCCAGGGGACTGGGCCGCCCGGTCCGGACCTGCGGCTCGATGTCGGGAAGGGGCGGCCGCTCGGCCTCCGCGCTATCCCGCGCGGCCACCACCTCCTGGGCCGACTCCGACTCCGCATCCCGCATCGGGTCCTGGGCCAGGAGCGAGTCGAGCGGCGGCGGGGCCGCGCCACCGCCGGGCAGGGCAAGCTGCCGCTCCAGGTCCCGGACCGCGTCGCGCATGGCGGCGACGTCCTCTTCCACGCTGGACAGTGCCGCCCCCCGCCGGAGCCGGGCCACCACCCGGTCCGCCATGGCCTGCAGCTGGCGAAGCCGGGCCTCGAGGTCGTAGCCCGTGGCCAGCCAGTCCACCGATCGCTCCGCGTGGATGAGCCGGTCGGTGATCGCTTCCGCCGGAAGCAGCCGGCCCGGTTCACCCGCCAGCGCCCGCTCCAGCTCCGACTCCAGCGCCCGCAGCTGCTCGCGCAGATCCTCCCGCTCCATCCCGGGAGTCACCACGGCAGCGGCGGGCGGGGCGTCGCGAAGGACGCGGCCCGCCTCGGCGTCGCCACCGCAGGCAGCGGGCAACGCGAGGGTGAGACAGAGGAGAGTTCGTCGCTTCATTGCGCCACCCAGGAAGGGCAAGCGGCGTGCCGGCCGGGAGAGCGCGCCGCGGCGCGCCGCTGGCGCACCGGGCCGACGTCCGGCGAGCCCGGCCGCCGGCCGCTTGCCTGGCGGGCCGGCCCCCCCTACCGTCTACCCGATGCCGATACGGACAGCGGGACGAACGGACGTGGGCCGCGCGCGCGCGCGCAACGAGGACGCCATCCTGCAGCGGCCCGGGCGGGGGATCCTGGCGGTGGCGGACGGGATGGGCGGCCACGCGGCCGGGGACATCGCCAGCCGGATCGCCGTGGACATCGTCGACGACCGGACCGCCCACCTCCCCGAGGCCGGAGCCGGGGCGTACCTGCGAGACACGGTCCGAGCCGCCCACGATGCCATTCTCCGGGCGGCCGAGGCGGACCCCGAGCTGCGCGGGATGGGGACCACCCTCACGATCCTGTACGTCGATCCGGAACACCGCGCCACGATCGCGCACGTAGGCGACTCGCGCGCGTACCGTCTCCGGGGCGGGACCCTTGAGCAGCTCACGACGGACCAGACGTGGGTCCAGGAGCAGGTGAACGCCGGGCTCCTGTCTCCCGAGCAGGCACGCGGACACCCGTTCTCCGCCATGCTGACCTGCGCCCTCGGGATCGAGGAGACCGAGCTCGAGGTCCAGATCCTGGAGCACGAGACGGAGCCCGACGACCTGTTCCTCCTGTGCAGCGACGGCCTCACGGCCCGCCTCCACGACGACGACCTCCGTCTACTCCTCCTCGAGCACTCCGAGCCCCACCACGCCGCGCGGGCCCTGGTCGACGCCGCCAACGAGGCGGGCGGACCGGACAACATCACGGTGGGCCTGGTCCGCATCCTCGGAGAAGGGCAGGAAGACGGGCCCGGGCAGGGAGACGGCCGCGAACAGGGCTGAGCCGCCCCGACCGCCGACCGCTCAGCTCAACAGCGCGCCGCCACGCCCCAGCAGCTCCCGCACCTCGGCATCCGTCCGCGTGACCAGCGCCGTCAGCCGATCCGCGGGCACCCGCACTCGGGTACCCAGCGTGAACAGACGGAGCACCCGCGCCGTGTGGTACAGCTCGTCCGACACACGCGGCAGGCCGATGAGACCGGCCCGCCCACCCGGACCCAGCCGCAGTACCTCACCCGTCCGCCGCCGCACCAGCAGGTCGAGCTGGAACATGCCAGGCTTCCGCGGATAATCGAGGAACGCCGAGCCGCGCGGCAGCGCCAGCTCTTCCGCGAGTCGGTCCTCGACCGCCCGCTTGAGCGGAGCGTCCAACGCCACCCACTCGCCCTCGCGGGGACCGACCTCCGCGGCCACCACCTCCGCCGCCCGCTTCGGAAGACGACGCCACTGCAGCGCGTCCACAAACCCGGCGACCCGGCCGGCGGCCTCCGTCGCCTCTTCCCTCGATCCCGACGAGGCCACCCCGATCTCCGCACGCTCCGACAGCAGGAACAGCAGCGCCTCGTCCGTCTTCCCCACCAGCTCCTCCGGCCCGATCAGCTCGGCGCTCAGCGCGTCCTGTACGATCCGCTTGTACAGCACGGTCCCGGCCCGCACGGCGTGGTGCCAGTAGACGTTGCGGAACATCTGGTACTTCGAGAACAGCAGCGACTCCAGCGCCGCCACCCCCTTCTCGTGCACCCCGACCTCCCGACCCCCCGCCGGCGACTCGAGGAGCATGAGCCCGTTCAGCAGCCGGTCCACGTCCACCTCGCCGTACGGCACGCCGCAGAACCGCGCGTCCCGCTTCAGATACTCGACCTTGTCGAGGTCGAGGCTGCCGCTCACCAGACCCTGCAGCGGCGACCGGCTCTGGCCCCGGATCAGCGACTCGACCCGGGCGGGGCCATCCGGGGCCACCGACTCGAGCGCCCGGCGCACGTCCGGATCCTCCAGGAAGCGCCCCGTGAGGGCCTCGTGGTGACCGGGGATCAGCGGCTCTTCCAGCTCCTCGAGCGCGTGGGAGAACGGGTAGTGACCCACATCATGGAGGAGCCCCGCCAGCGGCACCAGCTCCCGCTCCACCGGGTCGATACCGTCCAGCTGCCCCCGCTCGGCCAGTCCGTCGATCGCCCGCCGGATCAGGTGGTAGACCCCGAGCGCGTGGTCGAAGCGCGAGTGGTGGGCTCCCGGATACACCAGGTGCGCCAGCCCCAGTTGACGGATGTAG
>JBKGZE010000172.1:0-5655 GCA_046545735.1 Gemmatimonadota bacterium
CCACTAGCCACTCGCCACTAGCCACTCGCCACTCGCCTACCCGAAGCTCTGCTCACGGGGGGTGAAGCTCTCGAAGCGCGTGCTCTCCTTGCGGAAGAACAGCTCCACGATCCCGGTCGGGCCGTTCCGCTGCTTGCCGATGATGAGCTCGGCCTTCCCGGCCAGCCCCTGCTCCTGGGCCTCCATGTCGGAGAGATAGTACTCCGGACGGTAGAGGAACATGACCAGATCGGCATCCTGCTCGATGGAACCGGACTCCCTGAGATCGGAGAGCTGGGGCCGGTGGTCGGTCCGCTGCTCGGGCGCGCGAGAGAGCTGCGAGAGCGCGATCACCGGCACCTCCAGCTCCTTGGCGATGGCCTTCAGGTTGCGGCTGATCTCGCTCACCTCCTGCTGCCGGTTCTCGGCCTGGCGTCCTCCGCCGTGCATGAGCTGGAGGTAGTCCACCACCACGAGCCCGAGCTCGGGCTGCTCCGCCTTGAGCCGGCGCGCCTTCCCCCGCATCTCCAGGGCGCTGAGCACGCCCGAGTCGTCGATCCAGATCGGCGCGGTGTTCAGGTGCCCGGCGGCTTGCGCCAGCCGGACGTAGTCGTCGTCGGTGAGCCGGCCGCGGAGCAGTCGTCCCAGGTCGACGAGCGCCTCGGAGCAGAGCATCCGCTGCACCAGCTGCTCCTTCGACATCTCGAGAGAGAAGAGCGCCACCGGCTTCTGCTGGCTGATGGCCGCGTGCAGCAGGAGCGAGATCACCAGCGCCGTCTTCCCCATGGACGGGCGGGCCGCGATGATCGCCAGGTCCCCCTTCTGGAACCCGCCAGTCATGTTGTCCAGATCCGGGAACCCCGTGCCGATGCCGGTGACCCCGCCCTGGGCCCCCTGGAGCTGCTCGATCCGCTCGAAGGTCGGGTACAGGATCTTCTTGATCCAGACGAAGCCTTCCCGGTTGTGGGACTGGGCGACCTGGAAGATGGAGTGCTCGGCCCGGTCGAGGAGCTCGTCCACCGTGCGCTCCCCCGGCTCGTACACGTCCTGGATGATGCCGGACGACGCCTCGATGAGCCGGCGCATGAGCGCCCGCTCGCGTACGATCCGGGCGTGGTACTCGATGTTCGCCGCCGTCGGGACCGCATCCAGAAGCTCCGCCAGGTACGGCAGCCCGCCCGCCTGCTCCAACTCGTCCGTCTTCTTGAGCTCCTCCACCACGGTGGTCGGGTCCACCACCTCGCCGCGCTGGAAGAGGCGGGCCATGGACCGGTAGATCCGACGATGACCCTCGCGGTAGAACATGGAGTCGTCGATGATCTCCACGGCCTTGGCCACCGCGTCGTGGTCGATGAGCATGCCGCCGAGCACACTCACCTCCGCCTCCGCCGCGTACGGCGGCTGGCGGTCGGGCGCCCGCATGGAAACGACGTTGTGCTCAGCCGTGCTCATCCATCACCTGTCGCATGAGTTGCAGGTCCTGCCAGGTCTTGCGGGTCGCGTGCGGGCTCCGGAGCAGGTAGGCCGGGTGGTACGTGGCCACGACCGGGATCCCGCGGTACTCGTGGACGCGACCTCGGAGCCGGCCGATGCTCGTCTCGGTGCCCGTCAGCATCTGGGCGGCGAACTTCCCCAGCGCCAGCAGCACGGCGGGCTGGATAGCTTCCAGCTGCGCGTGCAGGTACGGCGCGCACGTGGCGACCTCATCGGGCTGCGGGTCCCGGTTGTTCGGCGGTCGACACTTGAGAACGTTGCAGATGTAGACGCTTCCGCGCTCGAAGCCCACGGAAAGCAGGAGCAGATCCAGTAGCTTGCCAGCGCGCCCCACGAACGGCAAGCCTGTTCTGTCTTCTTCTCCCCCGGGCGCCTCCCCCACGATCACCAGCCGCGCCGACGGACTGCCCCGCCCGAACACCACCTGCGTCCGTCTCTCCGACAGCCGGCACTTCACGCACCCGCGGGCCTCCGCTTCGAGCGCCGCCAGCGGGCCCTCCCCGGCCCGCTCGCCGCTGGTGCGGGTGCCCGGGTGCGTGCGAGACTCGGCACCGGACTGTGGCGGCTGTTCGGGCCGGGTGCGCGTGCGTGGCTCTCCAGCCGTGCGCTCCTGCGCCGAAGTCGGACGCGGACGCGGTCCGGCGTCCGGGGACTGGTCGCGGACCCTGGCGGCGGCCGACGCCAGGAGGCGCCGCGCCTCGTCGGCCGTGAGGCCGTCGAGAAAAAGCTCGGCCACGCCGAGCTCCCTCAGATGGCACAGCACCGCGGCGATGCGGGCCCTCTCGTCCACGAGACTACTCGTCCCGGTGCGGCATGCGCCGCTCGAGCCGGTCCAGGATCCGTTCCGCGACCTCGTCCTTCGAGAGGAGCGGGAGCGACTCCGACTCCCCGTCCCTCTCGATCAGCGTGACCCGGTTCGTCTCGCTCTCGAACCCCGACCCGGGACCCACCTCGTTCAGCACCACCAGGTCCATGCCCTTCGCTTCCAGCTTCCGCCGCGCGTTCGCTTCCCCGTCTTCGGTCTCCAGCGCGAACCCCACCACGAGACAGCCGCTCGGTCGCGCCGCCGCCGTCTCGGCCAGCACGTCCGGCGCCGGCTCCAGCAGGATCGCCTCCGGCGCCGTCGCTTTCTTGATCTTCTGGTCCGCGATGCTCGCCGGTCGGAAATCCGCGACGGCCGCCGCCATGACCAGGACGTCCGCGTCGACCACCAGCCGCGCCACCGCGTCCTTCACGCCCGCCGCCGATTCCACCGGGAACACCCGTGGGCCCGGTGGCGGCGCTTCCGTCGTAGGCCCGGCGACCACAGACACCTCCGCCCCGCGGCGCCAGGCGGCGGCTGCGAGCGCATAGCCCATCCGGCCGGTCGAACGGTTCGACAGGAAGCGGACCGGGTCTACCGCTTCCCGCGTGGGGCCCGCCGTGACCACCACCCGGCGGCCGGCGTAGCGCGTCGCGCCCTGAAGGGCCCGACCCACGTGCTGAACGATGGTCGCAGGCTCCTCCATCCGCCCGGGACCACTCCCCTCCCCCGCGGCCAGCGGTCCCTCGGAAGGACCAACGACCGCGTAGCCCAGCTCCCGGACTCGCGCCGTATTGGCCACCGTCGCGGGGTGCGACCACATACCGTCGTTCATGGCCGGACAGACCAGGACGGGCGCGCGTGTGGCCAGGAGGATCGCGTTCAGGAGGTTGTCCGCCCGACCGTGGGCGGCGCGGGCAAGGAAGTCGGCGGTGGCCGGGGCGACGCAGACCACGTCCGCTTCCCGGGCCAGCCGGATGTGGTCCAGCGCCCGACCGGGCTCCAGGATCTCAGAGAGGACCGGCCGACCCGTCACCCCCTCGAACGACACCTCCCCGACGAACGCACGGGCCGAGCGGGTCATCACCACGTCCACCGCCGCGCCCAGCAACGTCAGGTCCCGCGCCACCTGCACCACCTTGTACGCCGCGATTCCGCCCGTGACGCCGAGCAGCACGCGCGACCCCGCCCAGGGTCGTCGTGCCGCGGTTCCGCCCGGCTGCGGGCCGTGCATGTCCCGCCCCCGCTACAGCGTCTTCTTCCGCCGGGCGATCAGGCGGAACTCGATGCCCCCGGCCGCCAGCGTCTCCAGCGACCGCGTAGTCAGCTTCTTGGCGCCCGTCGGCACCGTCTCCCGCGGGAGCGCGTTCAGCTCGCGGGCGTACTTGGCCGCCACCAGCACGCCCAGGTACTTGCTGTCCGTGTGCTCGGCCGTCTGTTCGGGGGTGAAGACTCGCATCGATTCCTTCGTTCGGGTGGTCCGTGCAGAGACAGGAAAAGGTAAGGCGAGGCGGCCGGTGGGGTCAATCGTGGCCGCCCTCGTGTCCGGCTTCCCCGCGCACGAGGCGTGCGTGAGGTCGTCCCAGTCATCGTCCGACGGACCCCCAGCCATCCAGCTCCGCCGTCTCCCCGACGTACAGCGTCCGCGCCTCTCCCGCATCCGCCACCGGCGCCGTGTTCCCGTCCAGGTCGAGATCGGTCACGTCGCACCCGGCCACGCCCAGCGCCAGGACGGCCATCGGTCCCACCCACAGTGAGATCAGTCCTCGCGGAGCAACCCCTCGATCTGGCTCTGGAGGCGTCGGGCGAAGCCGTCCATATCGCGGATGCGGTCGATGCGGGCCCGTTCGGCCCGGAGTATGGAGTGGACCTGCTCGTAGGCGCGATCGAGGCGGTCGTTGATGACGACGTAGTCGAACTCGGGAACGGCCTGGACCTCGCGGGCGGCGTTGGCGAGGCGGCGGCGGCGCTCTGCGTCATCCTCGCTGCCTCGTCCGGAGAGGCGGCGGCTGAGCTCTTCGGCGGAGGGCGGGAGGACGAAGACGAGGAGCGCGTCGGGGAACATCTTGCGGATGAGACGGGCGCCCTGGACGTCGATGTCGAGGACGACGGTGCGGCCGTGCTCGATGGCGGAGGTGATCTCGCTGCGGGGTGTGCCGTAGCGGCGTCCGTGCACGACAGCCCACTCGGCGAGCTCGTCGTGATCGATCATGCGGTCGAAGGTGGCGTCGTCTACGAAGTGGTAATCGTGGCCATCCTGCTCGCGGGGCCGCGGCGGGCGGGTGGTGGCGGAGATGGAGAAGACGACGTCGGGGTTCCGTTCCACGAGCATGCGAGCGAGGGTGGTCTTGCCGGTCCCGCTCGGCGCGGCGATGACCAGGGGAAAGGCGGGGCGTGCGAAGCTCACTCTACGTTCTCCACCTGTTCTCGAAGTCGCTCGATCTCGTTCTTGATGGCGACGACGCGGTGCTCGATCTCCGAGTCGTTGGCCTTGGCCCCGATGGTGTTGGCCTCGCGGTGCATCTCCTGGACGAGGAAGCTGAGGCGCTTGCCCACCGGCTCGGCCGATTCCTCCTCGAGCATGGCCCGGAAGTGGTCGATGTGGCTGCGCAGGCGGACGATCTCCTCGCCGATGTCCCACCGGTCGGCCAGGATGGCCACTTCGCGCGCCAGGCGGTCCTCGTCCACGGACGCGTCCGCGGCGAGCTCGGTCACGGATCGACGCAGGCGATCGCGCTCGCGGACCAGCCGCTCGGGGGCCCGCTCAGCGACGACGATCAGCGCGGCGCCGATGGCGTCCAGCCGCTCCTCGAGGTCCGCCCTCAGGGCCTGCCCCTCGGCCTCGCGCATGGCCACCACGGCCCGCACGGCGGCCCGGGTCACGTCGTGCACGGCCATCTCCGGCAGCTCGGGCGCCTCGGCCTGCTCCCGGACGACGAGGTCCGGCTGGCGCGCGATCAGGTCGACGGTGACGTCGCCGGTGAGCTCGAGCTCATCGCGCAGCTGCCGGAAGATCCGGAGGTACTGGCGTGCGCGCTCGGCGTCGAGGGCGAGGGCGGGGCCCGCCTCGCTGCCGGGGCCTTCGAGGCGATAGGTCAGGTTGATGTGCCCGCGGGCCAGCCCGTCCTTGAGCCACTCCCGGATCCTCGGCTCGTAGCGATCGAGTGCCGCGGGGCTGCGGACGTTGAGGCTGAAGAAGCGATGGTTGACCGTCCGGATCTCGGCCCGGAGCACGCCCACTTCCGTTTCCACCTCGGCGTCGCCGAATCCCGTCATGCTGCGAATCATGGGGGTGCAAGCTAGAAGGCGGGGCGGCCGGACGAAAGGCGCCAGCCGAACCCGAGGGTGATCGCCCGTCCCGGGGCCGCCTCGCGGGCGAT
>JBKGZE010000173.1:0-5632 GCA_046545735.1 Gemmatimonadota bacterium
GGCCAGCGCGGGTGGGCGCGGGCCGAAGAGGCGGACGAGGTCGAGCGAGGAGGTCGCGATGCCCGGGGTGCACGTCGTGTTCGGAGCCGGCGGCGGCGCGGGAGTGGCGTCGTCGGGGAGGCTCCGCGCATGAGCTGGGGATTCGAGATCTGGTGGCAGCTGCCGGCGGTCGTCGCGGCCGGGCTGGCGGCGGGCGCGGGGAACGCCATCGCCGGCGGCGGGAGCGCCATCTCGTTTCCGCTGCTGGTCTTCGTCGGGGTGCCGCCGGTGGCCGCGAACGCCACGAACGCCCTGGGGATCGTGCCCGGGAGCGCGGCCGCGGCCTCGAGCTACCGCGGCGAGCTTCGCCGGGCCCGCGCCACCACCTTCTTTCTGCTCGTGCCCTCGCTCGTGGGTGGCGCCCTCGGCGGGTGGCTCCTGATCCGGCTGCCCCCGGAGTGGTTCGCCGCCGTCGCGCCGTGGCTCGTCCTCCTCGCGGCGGCCTCCGTCGCCCTCGAGCCGATCACGCGACGCTGGGTGGGACGCGGGGAAGAGACCCCCGTCGGGCGCGCAGGCGGCGTCGTCTTCTGGTTCATGGTCTCACTTTATGGCGGGTATTTCGGCGCGGGCATGGGCATGTTTCTGCTGGCCGCGCTGGGGCTCCTCGGCGTCCACGACCTGCAGCACGCCAACGGGCTCAAGAATCTGCTCAGCGTGGCGATCAAGGCCCCGGCGATCCTTTACTTCATCGTCCTCGGGTTGCCCGTCTGGACCGCGGCGCTCGCGCTCATGGCGGGGGCGACCGTCGGCGGCTGGCTGGCCGGGCACCTGATTCAGCGGGTTTCGGCGCAGCGACTCCGGGGCTTGGTCGCGCTGGTGGGCGCGGCCCTCGGCCTGCTCATGCTGGTGCGGTGATCGAGCGGAGGCCGATCTGACGGAGATCGGATCGGTCTTGACAACCACGCTCCCGGAACCGAGTTATTGCCCGCAGACCCGGCCATGGAGAAGCGAGCCGGGGCACGGCGGCACGGTGAGTTCGCGAGGTGCGGAGATCCCGGACCCCGAAGGCACCAGGACCAGCACGAAACGCGAAGGGAGAGAACGAACGGTATCATGCGCACCACGGGAACGGTGAAGTGGTTCAACGACGAGAAGGGGTACGGGTTCATCACGCCTGAGGACGGCGGGAGGGACTGCTTCGTGCACCACAGCGCCATTCAGATGGAGGGCTTCAAGACCCTGGCCGAAGGCGATCGGGTGGAGTTCGAGGTCGTCGAGGGCCAGAAGGGCCCGGCCGCCGAGAACGTGCAGAAGGTCTGACTGCACGCGAGGTCACCAATCGGAGAGCCGCTCCGGCTGCTGCCGGGGCGGCTTTCTCACATCCGTCGGCGGAGCCGTGGCGGGCGTCATTCCGGCCGCGTCGTCAGATGATGCCCGCGCCCATGGCCATGAACAGGAGAGTGAGCACGCCGAGGATGCGGGGCACGGTGTGGGTCCGGCGGGTCAGGAGGTACAGGGTGAGAACGGCGCCGATGGGCGCGGCGAAGGCGTAGATGACGAAGAGGGTGAGGAAGATCTCCTGGAACCAGACGCCGGCGAGTCGCAGGGGGGACAGCGCGGCGAGGCCGGTGCCCGCGAGGGGTGCGGCCACGTCCTCTACGAAGTCGAGCATCAAGAAGACGAGGGTGAAGGCGGCGCCGAGCTCGAGGTAGAGCCGGGTCTCCGCGCGGTCCCGTCGTCGGAAGGGGGCGAGGAACATGCCGGTGATCCCGCGGACGAGGAGCGTCGGGGGGGTGCCCGGCTGGTTGAAGTAGTAGAAGAGCCGCAGCCGGTGGCTCCACCGCACGAGCGTCCGGGCGACCGGGATGTCGGCGAGCCACGCGGCCTGGCCGCCGAGGAGGGTGACGCCGATGAGCGCGCCGACGGCGACAACGCCCTCGGCCCCGCCCTCGGCGTCGGCGAGCGCCCCGAGCGCCGCGCCGGCCACCATGAGGACGAGCACGTCGCCGAACAGCCGCATCCCGCGCCAGGCGCGCCCCCGCTGGTCCCATTTCCGGGTCCATTCCGGCGGCTCCTGCACCACGTCGACCGCGCGGGCGGGCATGAAGGCGAGCTCGAGGGGCGGCTCGCCCGCCGCCGCGCGCCGCGCCTGCTCGGTGTTGTGGGCATCGACCATGCGGCCGATGCGCCAGGCATCGGCGATCCACCAGACCAGGAGCCCACCCCCGGTCAGCATCTGCGCCACCCCGGTTCCGGGCCGCTCCAAGTAGAAGCGGTGCGCGCCGAGCCAGCCGAGCACGATCCAGAACACCCAGGCCACCGCGCGCCGCTTCCGCCGGTAGGCGTACAGGTCGCCGAGGACGCGGTGCGCGAAGTCGGGGTCGATTCGAAGGTGGGGTGTCGCCGCTCGGGTCATGGCTCTGGCCGCGAATCCACGCGTCGTCTCCGGGCGTAATGCTTGCTAGTGGTGGGAGACTACCGGACGGAGGAGCGCAGTGCGAGAGGACATCTTCAACCGACTGTACGACCGGGTCAATCGCGGGCTGCCGGTGGTGGGTACCCCGCGGGCGCTGGCCGGGCGGCTGCTCGAAGAGACCGGGACGCCGGCCAACGCCGCGGACGCGGCGGTCTCGCTGGCCACCGTTCTCGGCGGCGCCACGGGGTTCGTGTTCGGCCTGCCAGGTTTCCTCCTGACCCCGGTGACGCTCCCGGCAAACGTCGTGGGTGCCGCGGGCATCCAGCTCCACATGGCGGCCACGGTGGCGGCCATCGCCGGGCACGACCCGGACGATCCGGCCACCCGGTCCGCCTGCGTGGCATGCCTCGAGCGCAAGGTAGGCCGCGAGGGACGGAACGAGCCCGAGGAGGAGGTGGCGGTGCGCACCGGGATCAAGGTGGCCGAGCGGCTCCTCCGGCTGGCGGGCGAGAGCGCCGCGAAGGGGGCGAGCTGGGCCGCGCGCCGCGTCCTCCTGCGCCAGATCAGCCGCCGGATCCCGGGGGTCGGTGGCCTCATCGGCGCCGGCTCCGACGGGCTCATGACCCGCCACGTGGGGTCGTGTGCGCGGCGGGTGTTTCTGGGGGAGGGGGGCTGAACACTTCGGACCACCTTTCGGATTTCATTTTAGGCCCATTCTGCAACGCGCCTGCCCCAACCCGCTATGAAATCGCTGCGACTCGTGGACCGCAGCGCCTTCACCGCTGACCCAGCCCGGGTGCCAGCGTCCGGAACCGCCCTCCTGGACGCCGCTTCCCGAATTCCGAAAGGTGGTCCGAAGTGTCACGGCCCCCATTCGAGCACCTCGATGCGGACCTTGGCGCGGCCTGCGTCGAGGAATCCGAGCGCCCGGGCGGCGGCTTTCGAGAGGTCGATAACGGGAGTCAGGCGGCCTTCGTGGCCGAACGGCCCTCGATCCACCACCTCGACCTCGACGGATTGGTCGTTCTCGAGGTTGGTGACCCGCAGGAGCGTGCCGAAGGGGAAGGCGCGGTGCGCGGCCACCATGTCGGCCTGCCGGAAGG
This sequence comes from Gemmatimonadota bacterium, assembly GCA_046545735.1. Lineage (GTDB taxonomy): Bacteria > Gemmatimonadota > Gemmatimonadetes > Longimicrobiales > RSA9 > JAWVYT01. The sequence continues at coordinate 3,499 of JBKGZE010000173.1, forward strand.
TACGACCGCTGGCCGTCCGCTGGCCTTCCAGCACGTCGGCGTAGAACGTGGCCTGACCTTCCTCCACCTCGAGCGCGGCGGCTCGGATGGCGGAGCCGACCTCCGGGGCGGGTGCGTCCAGAGCTGCCGACGGGTCGTCACCGGGTTCGAATGACTGAAGCTCCTCGGCCGGAGGCTTCTCGTCCCTCGAATCGGTGGGCGCGCACGCGGCGACGCCCAGTGTGGCCGCGAGGGCGAGGGGGATCCTGATCCTGCGTCGCATATCGACTCCTACCTGGTGTTCCGAAGTGCCCCATATCACTGCAAGGACCGTTCGGCCAGGGGCGGGCCCGGGCGCGCCGCCGATGGCGACCGGGCCTCCTTGCCCGCTGGGCTGGCGGAGCCGACCTTCCGGGCACGGCCGCGCAAGGGCGCGGCGCAATTCATACCTCGGGATCCGGAGCTCGCGATGATGCGTGTGCTTTCCGCCATCAGCTGTGTCGGTCTCTCACTGGCGTGTGCCGGCGCTCCCGTCACCCAGGCCACGGCGCAGGGGCCGCGCGCCCCCGGAGCGGTGCCGGCCGTCGATGTCACAACGGCGACCGCCGCGGTGCAGCCGCGCCGCGCGCTGGCCCAGCCGGCGCTGTCGCCGGATGGGCGGGAGGTGGCGTTCGTCTCCGGCGGCGACATCTGGGCGGCGGCGGCGGAGGGCGGCGTCGCGCGGCTGCTGGTGAGCCACGAGGCCGAGGAGTCGCGGCCGCTGTACTCCCCCGACGGGACGCGGCTGGCATTCGTGTCGAACCGCGGCGGGAGCGACGACATCTGGGTTCTCGACCTGGCGGGCGGCGAGTTGACGCGGGTGACGTGGAGCGACGGCGCGGAGAGTCTGGATGCGTGGTCGGGCGACGGCGAGTGGCTCTACTTCACCAGCGGAGACAGCGACATCGGCGGGATGACGGACGTGCAGCGCGTGCCGGCGACCGGCGGCGAACCCTCGCTGGTCTCCGGCGATGCGGCGACTCCGGAGTACTTCGCGGCCCCCTCGCCGGACGGGCGGCGGCTGGCGATGAGCGGGCGGGCGCGCATGGGCTTCTCCCAGTGGTGGCGGAACGGCCACAGCCACATCGACGAGGCGGAGATCTGGATCGCCGACCTCGACGGTGCCGGAGCGACGCCCGGCGCCCCTGGCTCGTTCACGGCGAGCGGCCACCGCCTTCTGACCGAGCGGGGGTCCAAGAACCTGTGGGCCATGTGGACCGGGGACGGGCAAGCGGTGGTGTTCATGTCCGACCGGGACGGAGCGGAGAACCTCTGGGTCCGGCCGGCGGACGGCAGCGCGCCGGCCCGGCGGCTCACGAGCTTCGACGACGGCCGGCTCCTCTGGCCCACGATCGGGAACGGCGGCCGGACCGTGGTCTTCGAGCGAAACTTCGGGCTCTGGCGCCTCGACCTCGCCGGGCCCGGAGCCGGCGTGCCCGGCGCGGCCGGCCAGCCGAGGCGGCTCGACGTCACGCTCCGTGGCACGGCGCAGGGCCCGGACGTGGAGCACGTGGAGCTGACATCCGGGTTCGGCGACCTGGCGCTGTCGCCGGACGGGAAGAAGGTGGCGTTCGTCGCGCGGGGCGAGGTCTTCGCCACGTCTGCGGAGGACGGCGGGCGGGCCGAGCGGGTGACGCGGACGGCGGAGCCGGAGGCCGAGGTCCGCTGGGCGCCCGACTCGCGGCGTGTCGCCTACACCAGCCGGGTGAACGGTGTGACGCGGGTCCGTATCCGCGACGTGGTGACGGGCGAAGAGACCGGGGTCGGGAACGATCCCGGCGACGCCGGCGCGCCGGGCGCCTCGCACTCGACGCCGGTGTTCGCGCCCGGCGGCGAGCGGCTGGCGTACGTCCGCGACGGCCGGGAACTGGTGGTGGCCGACCTCGAGGGCGGTCGTGAGCGGGTGGTCGCCACCGGTCAGCTGTGGCGCTCGCCGTCGTCGCCCGCGCGACCGCTGGCGTGGTCTCCGGACGGCCGCTGGGTCGCCTTCTTCGCCTCGGACGGTCGGATGTTCACGAACGTCCACGTGGTGCCGGCGGACGGGTCGGAGCCCGCACGGGCGGTGAGCCGGCTGGCCAACTCGTTCGCCGGCGCGCTGGCGTGGGCGCCGGACGGG
>JBKGZE010000174.1:0-5619 GCA_046545735.1 Gemmatimonadota bacterium
GTCGGGCGTCGTATCAGACCGGGCAGCCGCCCGATCGACGGCCTCGGGGATGCTCGGATCCGGGACGCTCGGTTCCGGGACGCTCGAATCCCGCGCGGGCTCCGCCCTGGGAAGCCCGAACCCGATGTGCACGGGCGCCCACACGGCCGCGGGGACGCCGCCCCTGCGGGCGGGCTGGAACCTCATCAGACGGGCCACCGCTTCGCCCGCTTCGTCGAGCTCGGCATACCCGCTCGTCTCCTGGATACGCGTGGTGTCGATCCGGCCCTGCTCGTCGATCCGCACCAGGAGCTTCACCACGCCCTCGACTCGCCGCATTCGCAGGAGCGGTGGGTAGTGCTGGTCTACGAGGCGATCGACATCTTCCGCGTTCAGCAGGAGCGGAGGGTCGTCGGTCCCGGGACCCGCCGGCTCCGACGCGGTCTGCCCCGTGGTGGGGCGGACCGCTACGACCAGCAGCAGGAGGGCGGCGCCGGCAAGCAGGAGACGACAGCCACCGCGATGATGACGCGCCAAACGGACCTCCAGGCAGAGAGGGTGGGCGACCCCGCGTCAACATACCCGTCACACCCCAGCCGCGCCACTTCGCAGCGCCGCCCAGGCGAGCAGCAGCCAGCCCACCAGGAACGAGGTCCCGCCGATCGGTGTGATCGCGCCCAGCCAGCGCGGCCCGCCGAGCCCGAGGGCGTAGACCGTCCCGGAAAACACCACGATCCCGGCCACGAACAGCCACCCGGCCGCGCTCGTCAGCGCACCCGGCCACCGCGTGGTCGCCCACGCGACGGCCAGCAGCCCGAGAGCATGGTACATCTGGTACTGGGCGCCGAGCTTGAACGTCTCCAGCCGATCTGGCGGCAGGCGGGCTTCCAGCGCGTGGGCGCCGAACGCGCCGGCGGCCACGGCCAGGAACGCGGCCAGCGCGCCGAGCGCGACGAAGATGCGAGTCATGCAGCCTCCAGGTTTACAGATTACGCCGGGCCCCCACATGCTTCGCCCGGCGCGCGCCGCCAAACAAAACGAGCGCTCGTTTTCTTTCGGTCCGGCCGACCGTAAAGATCGGAGGACCACGCCCGGCCCGCCATAGCCGAACCGGCCACGTGCCGCGCCCCTCGTGCCCACTGTGCGCCCGGGAACCGCCCACGCGCTCGGGTGTCTCACCCTCCATGCGCTTCCAGGCGACGCGACGACGGCTGCTCCTGCTGAGCGGGGTGGCGGTGCTGGCCGGATCGGCCATGTTCTGTTCGCCCGTCTACGTTCTGCGGGCGGGGGTGGCGGAGGCGAAGATCCTGAGCCGGCGGGAGCCGATCGAGGAGGTGATCGCCGCGCCGGGTACGGACGACCGCACGCGCGAGAAGCTGGAGCTGGTCCGGAGCGTCCGCACGTTCGCGGAGCGGGAGCTCGATCTCGCCGTCGGCGACAGCTACACCACCTTCTCCCGCGTCGATTCCGACACGCTCCTGCTGGTTGTGACGGCGGCGCCGAAGGTGTCGTTCACGCCGTACACCTGGTGGTTTCCGATCGTCGGGCACGTGCCGTACAAGGGGTATTTCGACCCGGCGGCGGCGCTGGCGGAGGCGCGGCGGCTGGAGGAGGAAGGCTACGACACGGCGGTGAGGCCGGCGGCGGCGTTCAGCACGCTCGGCTGGTTCAACGACCCGCTCCTCAGCACGCTCCTGAAGCGCGACGACGTCTCGCTCGCCGCCACCGTCGTCCACGAGCTGACCCACAACACCACCTTCCTCAAGAGCCAGGTCGCCTTCAACGAGAGCTTCGCGAACTTCGTCGGCGACGTGGGGGCGGCGGAGTACTTCTGCGGCGTGGAAGGCGAGACGGGTGACCGGTGCCGGTTCGCCCGGGCCCGGTGGGAGGACGACCTCGTCTTCTCGCGGGCGCTCCAGGGACTCGTCGCCGCGCTCGAGGAGGTCTACGGGGACCCCGCGCTGTCGTATGATCAGAAGGTCGACGGGAGGGAGGCCGTGATCCGCCGGTGGCGCCAGCGCTACGCCCGGGACGTGGTGCCCGAACTCCAGGTCGCCTTCCGCACGTTCCACGAGCAGCCGGTCAACAACGCGTCGCTCATGGGGCTGCGACTCTACTACGACCGCCTCGAGCTCTTCGACCGCGTCCACCGGACGCTGGGGCTGCCGCTGGCGGAGACGGTGGCCCGGATGACGGAGGCCGCCGAGTCGTCGCCCGACGCCCCGTTCGAGGCCGTCGCCCGGCTCGCCGACTGAGCGAACGCGCCCGGGCCGAACGGTCGGCCGCCGGCGCGAACACCGGACGCCCCCGCAATAGCCCCGGGGTGTTGGACGGTCGACCTTCCCGGTATGTTTCAGGTTTGCCCGGCGCATGGCCAACTCCGCGCGCCGCTCAGTTCTCAGATCTCAGCTCTTAGATGTCCGACAGCTACCGCCCGTCCGCGATCGAGAAGGAATGGCAGGCCCGGTGGGCCGAGGAAGGCACGAACGCGCTGGCCCCCGAGACGCTCCGGGCCGCGGAGAAGCCGTTCTTCAACCTCATGATGTTCCCCTACCCGTCGGCCGAGGGGCTGCACGTGGGGAACATCTACGCCTTCACGGGCGCGGACGTGTACGGCCGCTACATGCGCCTGCGCGGCCACACGGTCTTCGAGCCCATCGGCTTCGACGCCTTCGGGATCCACAGCGAGAACTTCGCGCTGAAGGTCGGCACCCACCCCATGGAGCTGATCCCGGGCAACGTCGAGAACTTCACCCGTCAGCTGAAGCGCACGGGCGCGATGTACGACTGGGAGCACACCGTGAACACCACGGACCCGGCGTACTACCGGTGGACCCAGTGGATCTTCCTGAGGCTCTACCAGGCCGGGCTGGCGGAGAAGAAGGAGGCGCCGGTCAACTGGTGCCCGTCGTGCAACACCGTGCTGGCCAACGAGCAGGTGGTCGCCGGCGAGTGCGAGCGGTGCGGCAGCGCCGTCGAGCAACGCTTCCTCAGCCAGTGGTTCTTCAAGATCACCGACTACGCCGAGCGGCTCCTCGAGAACCTCTCCTGGATCGACTGGTCGGAGACCACCAGGAAGGCGCAGCGGAACTGGATCGGCAGGTCCGACGGCGCGATGGTGAAGTTCCCCATCCGGGCGAGCGCCACCGGCTCCCGGTCTCCCGGTGCCTCGGGCGGCGGCGCGACGGCAGAGGGCGGCGATCCCCGGTCAACCCGGGCCGGCCAGGCCTTGGCAGAGACGGACCACATCGAGGTGTTCACGACGCGTCCGGACACGATCTACGGTGCCACCTTCATGGTCCTCGCCCCGGAGCACCCGGCGGTGGAGGCGCTGACGTCGGACGACCACCGCGACGAAGTGGAAGCCTACCGTCGTCGCGCGGCCGCCATGGACCTGGTCTCCCGGAAGAAGACCGACAAGGAGAAGACGGGCGTCTTCACCGGCGGACACTGCGTGAACCCGGCCACGGGCGAAGAGGTCCCCGTCTGGATCGCCGACTACGTCCTCATGGAGTACGGCACGGGCGCCATCATGGCGGTCCCCGGCCACGACGACCGCGACTTCGAGTTCGCGCAGAAGTTCGCGCTCCCCATCGTCCGCGTGGTCGCGGGCGAGGGCGAGGATGGCACGACGCCGCTGGAGCGGGCGTTCGTGGGCGAGGACGGCACCCTGGTCAACTCCGACCAGTTCAACGGCATGCCGTGGCGCGAGGCGAAGGTGGCCATCACCGAGTGGCTGGCGGAGCGCGGGCTCGCGGATCCGCAGGTGAACTACCGGCTCCACGACTGGTGCATCTCCCGCCAGCGCTACTGGGGCCCGCCCATCCCCATCATCTACTGCGACGCGTGCGGCACCGTCCCCGTCCCCGAGGAGGACCTGCCCGTCGTGCTGCCCCACGTCGACGACTACAAGCCCGACGACTCCGGGATCAGTCCCCTCGCCCGTGTCGAGGACTGGTACACAGTCTCCTGCCCGAGCTGTGGCGGGGAGGCCCGGCGCGAGACGGACGTGAGCGACACCTTCCTCGACAGCGCCTGGTACTTCCTCCGCTACCCGTCCACCGACTTCGACGACCGCGCCTTCGACCCGGAGCGCACGGCGAAATGGCTGCCGGTGGACATGTACATCGGCGGCGAGGAGCACAGCGTACTGCACCTGCTGTACTCCCGCTTCATCACCATGGTCCTCCACGACCAGGGGCTCCTCGCCTTCGAGGAGCCCTACGTGAAGTTCCGGAAGCACGGGCTGATCGTGAAGGAGGGGGCCAAGATGAGCAAGTCGCGGGGCAATGTCGTCGTCCCCGACGACTACATCGAGGAGTGGGGCGCGGACACCTTCCGCACCTACCTCATGTTCCTCGGGCCCTACCAGGAGGGCGGCGACTTCCGCGACCAGGGGCTCAGCGGGCCCCACGGCTTCTACAGCCGCCTCTGGGACACCGTGGTTCGCGACGAGCTGGGCCACGACCCCGTCTCCGGCGAGCTCGAGCGGAAGCTCCACGCCACCATCAAGAAAGTGACCGAGGACGTCGACGCGCTCAGCTACAACACCGCCATCGCCGCCATGATGGAGTACCTCAACGCCGTCCGCGAGGGCGGCCGCCGGGCCAGCCGCGCCGAGGTCGAGCCGCTCGTGGTCCTGTGCGCCCCCTTCGGGCCCCACATCGCCGAAGAGCTCTGGCGACGACTCGGCCACGACCGCCCCCTCTTCCGTACGCAGACCCCGGAGGGCAACCCCGAGCTCTGGCCCGCCTACGACCCCGACAAGGCCACCGCCGACACCATCGAGTTCGTCGTACAGGTCAACGGCAAGCTCCGCGCGCGCATCCAGATGCCCCGCGGCATCGACGAGGACGCCGCCAGGGAGGCCGCCCTCGCCGACGAGAACGTCGCACGGCAGCTCGACGGCCAGGAGATCCGCAAGGTCATCTTCGTCCCGGACCGCCTGCTGAACCTCGTCGTCGGATAGGGGTACCAAACGGGCGCGGGAAGGTGGGGATCCCGGCCCCCGAATGCGCTCCGGCGACAGGCCCGGACACCGCGCGCGGAGGCCGTCCGAAGAGCCGTTTGGGGAGAGGGAAAAGCGGCCCCGACCCGGGGTTGACACCCCCAATCCTCCCCACTACCTTACTCGTCTGACGCGGGGTGGAGCAGTCTGGTAGCTCGCCGGGCTCATAACCCGGAGGTCGCGGGTTCAAATCCCGCCCCCGCTACTGAGGTGTAGGCCGTCAGGCCCGCCCGCCCGAGCCCGAAACATTCGCTGGGGCGGGCTTTTCGTCGAAAGACGGGGCCGGAACGACTGACAACACGGGTGTCGTATCGAGCCGGCCCGGCCGCCGCCGGAGATCGGCTCACGGCCAGGTAGCTCAGCTGGTAGAGCACGCGACTGAAAATCGCGGTGTCGGCAGTTCGACTCTGCCCCTGGCCACTGGTTAGGTCCGTAGCTCAACTGGTAGAGCACCGGTCTCCAAAACCGGCGGTTGGGGGTTCGAGTCCCTCCGGGCCTGCTGGTTCGCTGATTCAGAATACGATTGTGTGACGAGCGCGCGCGAGCGCGCGATGGACTTGCCCCCATCGTCTAGTGGCCTAGGATACCTGGTTCTCAGCCAGGAGACCGGGGTTCGATTCCCCGTGGGGGTA
>JBKGZE010000175.1:0-5613 GCA_046545735.1 Gemmatimonadota bacterium
GCCTGGCCCAGGACGAGCTGGGGCTGAATGAGTACCAGATGCTCTTCCCGATCCCGCAGCGGGAGCTGGACGTGAACCAGAACCTGGAGCAGAACCCGGGTTACTGATCCCGGAGCCGCGTCGCGCCGGTCCAGGTTCCGGGCCGGCGCAGCGAGGGCCCCGTCGCGCTCTGGCGCGGCGGGGCCCTCTCCCGATCAGATCTCTTCGGTCAGTCGGCGGTCGATGGCGCGGAAGAGGCGATCGAAGTGCTCCGGCTCGTGGGCGGCGGTGGCGCACAGCCGGAGGCGGGCCATGCCGCGGGCCACGGCGGGGAAGACCACGGCGGAGACGAAGACGCCGTCTTCGAGCATGGCGCGGGCCCAGCGGTAGGCGCGCCACTCGTCGCCGAGGATGAGCGGGACGACGGGGGAGGTGCTGGCGCCGCTGTCCAGGTCCCGCTCCTCGATGCCGGCCTGGAGGCGCTCGGTGTTCGTCCGCAGCCGCTCCATGAGCGAGCGGTCGTCGCGGAGCGTGCGGATTCCGGCGAGGGCGGCCGCGGCGTTGGCCGGGGTCAGGGCGGCGCTGAAGATGTAGGGCGCCGAGCCGTGCTGGACGTAGATCTTGAGGGCCCTCGACCCGGCCACGAACCCGCCGGACGAGGGGATCCCCTTGGAGAGGGAGCCGGTGAGGATGTCCACGCGACGGGGGTCGACGCCCTGGGCCTCGCACGTGCCTCGCCCGGTCGCGCCGATGGCGCCGAGGGCGTGGGCCTCGTCCACCAGGAGGAAGGCGTCGTATTCCTCCTTCAGTGCGATGAGCTCCGCGAGCGGGGCCTGGTCGCCATCCATGCTGAAGACGCCGTCGACCCCGACCAGGATCCGCTCGACGCCCCTGTTGCGGGCCTGCCTGAGGCGCCGCTCCAGGTCCTCCATGTCGTTGTGGCGGAACGGTCGGATCTCGCAGCCGGCCATGCGGCAGCCGTCCTGGATGCTGCGGTGGGCGTAGCGGTCCAGCACCGCCCAGTCGCCGGGTCCGAAGAGCGACGTGATTACACCCACGTTCGCGTCGTAGCCGGAGCTGAACACGGCGGCGGCCTCGACGCCGAGGAAGCTCGCCAGCTCGCGCTCCAGCTCGTGGTGCAGCTCCAGGGTGCCGGTGAGGAGGCGGACGCCGCCGGTGGACGTGCCGAACCGGGCCACGGCCGCGTCCACGGCCTCGCGGATGCGCGGGTCGCCAATGAGCCCGAGATAGCTGTACGAGGAGAACATGACGAACTCCTCGTCGAACGCGGCGGAGCGGGGGCCCGGCGCCCGACCGAGGGGGAGCTGGTAGGTGTAGAGGGAGTGGGGCAGCCCCTGGCTGAACAGCTGGAACCACTGGCGCACGCCCTCGGTGTCGAGGAGCGAGCCCGGCTGGATAAGCTCGTCGACGCCGCGGCCGTCGAAGAAGCCCTCGAACGGGTCGCGGGTGTATCCGCGCAGGGAGTCAGCCGACACGGAAGGCGACCTTGAGGCTTCTGTGGGTGTCCTTGTCGAGGGCGACCCGGATGGCGTCACGATACTCCTCCAGTTCGAATAGGTGGGTTACCAACCCGAGCCCGAGCAGGTCGTCCGCCCGCACCAGCTCGAGCGTGGCCTCGAAGATGTCCACGCTTCGGCCGTGGTGGTCCACGGGGCCGTAGACCATGACGCCGGTGACCCGGAGCTGCCGGTGCCAGAGCCGCGTCAGGTCCACGTCGACGCGGCCGGCGCCGCCGGTGATCACCACGCGTCCGCCTTCCCGTGTCAGGGCGAGGGCGTCGGACACCGTGGCGTCGGAGCCGACGGCGTCGAACACCAGCGACGGCCCGCCCTCGACCAGCTTCGGGGCCAGGGTGGGTTTGAAGCCCGCGGCGCCCGGGAGCGAGGCGGCCCAGTCGTAGAGCTCCGCCCTCGAGGTGAGCACCTCGTCCGCGCCGGCCCGCCGGGCCGTCGCCGCCTGGAAGGGGTACCGGGCGGAGACGGCGATGGTGCCCTCCCAGCCCGTGAGGCGCAGTGCCCGGACGGTCAGGAGGCCGATGGCGCCGGCGCCGATGACGAGCACCACGTCGCCCGGCCCCGGCGGCTCGAGGAACACCCCCTTGGCGGCGGAGGCGAACGTGTCGGTCAGCACCGCCACCTCGTCCGGCAGCTCGCCCTGGGGGAAAAGCTGGCTCTCGTGTACCACCAGCTCGTCCCCCCAGCCGCCGCCGGTGAGAGGGCTGAAGCCGGTGATGTGCCCCGTCCCGTCCGTCGCCCGTCGGCAGACGCCGTAGTCGCCACGGGCGCAGGGGGGGCACGGCTCGAGCCCCTTCTGCCGGCAGCTCAGCATGGGGTTGACGATCACACGGTCCCCCTCCGACCAGTCGGCCACCGCCGGGCCCGTCTCGCTCACCGTGGCCACGATCTCGTGGCCGAAGGTGAACGGGTACGCGCTGTACGGCTCGAGGGTGAAGGAGTCCTGCCCCGTGATCACGCCCAGGTCCGTGCCACAGATGCCGCTGAGGCGGGGCCGGAGACGGAGCCAGTCGGGGCCCGGGAGCGTCGGGCGCTCGACGTCGTCCAGCCGGACGAAGCCGAGCCGGCCCGTGCCCAGCGCCGGTAGCCGGCGGGACGCCGTGCGGGCGAGCATGTACCGCACCGGACGATAATGGAAGCGGATGGCGCGCAAGGACCGGGGTCTCTGTGTCTGATCGGACGGGCGCTCGTCGGGGGACGAGCGGCGTGGTGAAGGTAGAAAGCGGGCTCTGGAGCCACAAGCGGACGTGTCCGCCGCCGGAGCCGTCCGCCGCCGGAGCTGTCCGCCGCCGGAGCCGTCCGCCGCCGGAGCCGTCCGCCGCCGGAGCCGTCCGCCGGCCCGCGCCGGGAGGGAGCTGGTCGGGGGCAGCCGGGCGGGCGCGGGCCGGTGGGTCGGTACGGTCCTTGCCCCTCTCGCCCGGGCCATGACACCGATCAACAGGGACCGCAGAACGGGGCCGGAGGACCGGCGAGACGTCGACCGCGGACGCCGGGACGGGCCGGAGCGCCGGGACGGGCCGCGTGACCGGCGGGGGCCGCTCAACAACCGGCGGACCCGCTTCTCCATCTTCTACTTCCTCATCGCCTTCGTCATCCTGCTCGGGCTCAACCTCATGCTGAGCAGGCAGGACACGGAGCGGATCACGTATACGGAGCTGAAGGAGCGGGTCCGGGCCGAGCAGGTAGCGAGCGTTCGGTTCCAGGCGCAATCCATCACGGCCGTCCCGGACAGCGGGTGGGCGGCGGGCCGGGAGGACGCGCCGGAGCGGTGGACCACGATCCGGGTGGCAGGGGACGAGGACCTGGTCCCGCTGCTAGAGGAGCACGATGTGGAGCTGGAGGCGGCGGCGGAGAGCTGGCTCGGCGAGGCCCTCTTCTGGCTCCTCCCGCTGGGGCTGCTGGTCCTGTTCTGGGTCTGGATGCTCCGCCGGATGAACCCTGCGTCCGGGGTGATGAAGGTGGGGAAGAACCGGGCCCAGATCGTGGGCGAGGAGGGGACGGGCGTAGATTTCGAGGATGTGGCCGGCGCGGACGAGGCCAAGCAGGAGCTGGTGGAGATCGTGGAGTTCCTGCAGGAGCCCGAGAAGTTTCATCGGCTCGGGGCGCGGATCCCGAAGGGGGTCATGCTGGCCGGCGCGCCGGGTACGGGGAAGACGCTGCTGGCCCGGGCTGTGGCGGGCGAGGCGGGCGTCACGTTCTTCTCCATGAACGGCTCGGAGTTCGTCGAGATGTTCGTGGGCGTGGGGGCCAGCCGGGTCCGTGACCTGTTCGAGCAGGCGAAATCGAACGCGCCGTGCATCGTCTTCATCGACGAGCTGGACGCCCTGGGCAAGGCGCGGGGCGCCGGCGGTCCCATGGGCGGTCACGACGAGCGGGAGCAGACGTTGAATCAGCTCCTGGTGGAGATGGACGGGTTCGATCCGCGGACGGGCGTGATCATCATGGCGGCCACGAACCGCCCGGAGATCCTGGACCCGGCGCTCCTGCGACCCGGCCGGTTCGACCGCCAGGTGGTGGTGGACCGTCCGGACCGGCAGGGCCGGGAAGCCATCCTGCGGGTGCACGCGAAGGGCATCAAGCTGGCCAAGGACGTGGACCTGGAGGTGCTGGCCCGACGCACGCCCGGCTTCGTGGGCGCGGACCTGGCCAACCTCCTGAACGAGGGGGCGCTGCTCGCGGCCAGAAAGAACAAGACGGAGGTCTCCATGGCGGAGCTGGATGCCGCCATCGACCGGGTCATCGCCGGGCTCGAGAAGAAGAACCGGCTGGTGAACGACAAGGAGCGCCGCATCGTGGCGTTCCACGAGGCGGGCCACGCGGTGGTGGCCGAGCGGGTCGAGAACGCCGACCCGGTCCACAAGATCAGCATCATTCCCCGGGGCGTGGGCGCGCTGGGCTACACCCAGCAGCTCCCCGAGGACGAGCGCTTCCTCCTGCAGCGGCAGGAGCTCCTCGACCGCATGGCCGTCCTGCTCGGCGGGCGCGTGGCCGAGGAGATCGTCTTCGACGAGATCTCCACCGGCGCGTCCAACGACCTGGAACGGGTCGGCGAGATGGCCCGCAACATGGTTCGCCAGTACGGGATGTCCGAGTCGCTGGGCCCCGTGGGCTACGAGAAGCAGCGCCAGACCTTCCTCCAGGGCAACGACGGCGCCTGGCCCCAGCAGCGGAGCTACAGCGAGGACACCGCCCGGGCCATGGACGAAGAGGTCCGCCGCATCGTCGCCGACGTCCGCGAGCGCACCCGCGTGATCCTGAGCGGCAACCGCCAGAGTCTCGATGCCGTGGCCAACGCGCTGCTCGACAAGGAGGTGGTCACCCGGGAGGAGCTGCGCGAGATCATGGGCGAGCCACCCCACCAGCCTGGCGACGACGAGCGCAAAGAGATCGGACACGGCGGGAGCGAGCCAAGGACGACCTGAGCGGCGAGCATCGCTCCGTCGGTCGCTGCGCTCCCTCGGGACCCGCCTGTGGCGGGGTGCAGGGGAATGACGCTTGGCGCGGCGAGATGGGGCCTGGTGCTCGAGCTCGCGCCGGAGAACGTGCGCGCCGCCTTCGACGCGCTGGCATCCATCGGATACGCTCCGCTCGTGCCGATCACGGCTCAGCAGTTCGGCGATCGCGATCTGCGTGAAACCTTGATTCGTGAGAAGGGCATGATGGTGCTCCAGTTCTACAGCGACCGGCACCGCGAGACGCCCGTGGACGTCTTCGTTACCGAGCCCTTCCCCTTCGACGAGGAGTACTCGCGGGCGCTGGTGAAGTCCTTCTCGGACGGGCCGCCGGTCCGCTTCGCCTCCGTCCCGACGCTGATCGACCTGAAGGAACGGGCCGACCGGCCGGAGGACAGGATGGACATCCACTATCTCCGGCAGTTGCTCGATGACCGGGACCATGGCTGAGATCCCCGAATCCCTCCGCCACGTCGACTGGAGCCGCACCACGTGGGAGGGCACGCGGATCGAGCAGATGCGCCGGCACGCGGCCCTGCCTCTCGAGCGCATCATCGCCGCACTCGAGGAGATGGAAGAGCTCACCCGCGCGCTCCGGCGGGAGTCGGGGGATCAGGAACGAGCCGGAGACAGGCGAGCGGGCGAGT
>JBKGZE010000176.1:0-5609 GCA_046545735.1 Gemmatimonadota bacterium
AACCGTCCGCCGTGAACCGTCCGCCGTGAACCGTCCGCCGTGAACCGTCCGCCGTACCCCGCCTAGCCCGGGACCTGCGCCGCCTGCTTCTGGTTCCGCCGCGGGAACGGGTGGGGGCCGCTGAGCCGGACGATGTTGGCGCCCTTCGCGCCGCGGGCGGCGTTGCGGGTGTCCACCAGGAGCTTCGCCCGCTCGGCCACGCGCACGTAGTCGAGGGTGGAGTGGTCGGTGACGATGACCACGCAGTCGGCCTGCTCGAGCTCCTCGTCGGTGCAGTCGATGCTCTTCCGGACGCGGCCATCCTCGCGGAACTCGGGGACGAACGGGTCGTGGTAGCGGATCTCGCCGCCCTGCTCGTCGAGGAGGCGGATGATGTCGATGGCCGGGCTCTCGCGGATGTCGCCGATGTCCTTCTTGTACGACACGCCCAGGACCAGGATGCGACTGCCCAGGACCGACTTCCGGTGCTCGTTCAGCGCGCCTCGCACCTTCTCCACCACGTGCTCCGGCATCTCGGCGTTGATCTCGCTGGCCACCTCGATCAGCCGGGTCCGGTAGTTCAGCGTCTTCATCTTCCAGGAGAGGTAGTGCGGGTCGAGGGGGATGCAGTGCCCGCCGATCCCGGGGCCGGGGGTGAACTTCATGAACCCGAACGGCTTGGTCGACGCCGCCTCCACCACCTCCCAGATGTCCACGTCGAGCCGATCCGCCGCCTGCGCCATCTCGTTGACCAGCGCGATGTTGATCGCCCGGAACGTGTTCTCCAGCAGCTTGGTCATCTCCGCCGCCTCGGTGGAGCTGACCGGGACGATGGTGTCCATGACGGCGGCGTACGCGTGCTGGCCGATGGTTGAGCACGCTGGCGTGATCCCGCCGATGACCTTCGGCGTGTTCTTGGTCACCCAGACCTTGTTCCCCGGGTCCACCCGCTCCGGGCTGAAGCAGAGAAAGAAGTCCTCGCCCACCTTCTGCCCCGTCTTCTCCAGCTTCGGCAGCAGCACCTCCCGGGTGGTGCCCGGGTAGGTGGTCGACTCCAGGATCACGAGCTGGCCGCGCCGCAGCGCGCCGGCCACGGTGCCGGACGCGGCCACCACGAAGCTGATGTCGGGGTCGCGTGTCTTCGACAGCGGGGTCGGGACCGCGATGGAGATGACGTCGCACTCCGCGAGCCGGGCCGCGTCCGTCGTCGCCTCGAACTTCCCCCGCTCCCGCATGGCCATCACAGCGTGGGGCTCCACGTCCTCCACGTGCGACGTGCCCGCGTTCAGCAGCTCGACCACGGGCTCGGAGATGTCGTAGCCCAGGACCTCGAAGCCCGCCTCCACCATCGCGACGGCCAGCGGGAGCCCGACGTAGCCGAGCCCGATGATCCCGAACTTCGCGGTCCGGTCATCGATGCGGTCCATCAGCTCGCGGCCGTGGGTGGGGATCTCGAGCTCCACGGGAGGTCCGTTTTCCTCAGACATGATGGCTATCGAACCTTGCTCTGGAGTCTTCCCTGTGGGAGGCGCCCGGAGAGCGGGCGAAACAGTGTAAGATAGCCCGCCGGGCGGCGAGCAAAAAGCCCCGGCACCCCTGTTGGGAGTGCCGGGGCCGGTCGCGTCCGGCCGCGCGCTCAGCCGGCCTTGCGGACCTTACCGGCGGAGATGCAGCGCGTGCACACCCGCACCCGCTGACGCTCGCCCTCGTCCGTCAGGATCTTCACCCGCTGGAGGTTCGGCTTCCAGCGCCGGCGCGTCTTGTTGTTCGCGTGGCTGACGTTGTTCCCGTACTGCGGGCCCTTGCCGCACACATAACACTTCTGTGCCATTCTACCCTCCTCGCCCGACCGGTCAGCCGCTGTTCGCGGACCCGGCCGGGTTCGACTCGTCGCCCTGCGACTCCTCGCGCCGCGACTCACCGCCCCGGGACGGCCGGATTCTGCTCGCCTGTATGAAATAGTCCGTGAAGGCCGCCTGCATCTGCTCGCCCTCACCCGTGAACTCGTCCTGCTCGCCCCACACCGTCGCCAGCGAGTCGCTCATGCGGAGCACCTCGCCCGTCACCGTGTAGCGCGCGCCCTGGCGCATCTCCCACCCCTCGGCCGCGGTCGAGTCGAGCCGCACGAGGATCGGCATCTGGTTGGCCTGCGTCCCCAGCTCGCCCCAGAAGATCGCCGGGCCCAGGCTGGCGGTGGCCTGCACCCGATCCACCCGGACCAGCTGGCCCTGGTACACCGCCTTGTTCGCCGCCAGGCTGTCCTTATCGACGACCACGGCGCCGTCCGGCTCCTCCTCCTCCTCCGCCGTGGTGTCCTCCACCACGGCCAGGCTGCTGGGCTCGCTGGTCGCGCCCATCCAGTAGAAGTATCCGCCCATGACCGCCAGGGCCAGGATCATCCACAGCCAGGTATACGACCTGCCCGACGATTGCCGTTCCGGACCGCCCGCCTTCTCTTCCGCCATGTCTACTCCACGAGTTCTATGATCGCCACGTCGGCCGCATCACCAGCGCGGTGTCCCAGCTTGATCACCCGGGTGTAGCCTCCGGGCCGCTCCGCGTACCGCGGTCCCAGCTCGTCGAACAGCCTGGCCAGCGCGTCCTGATCCCTGATCCGGCGGGCCACGTGCCGGCGGGCATGCAGGTCACCGCGCTTCGCCTTCGTGATGAGCGGCTCTGCATACTGGCGAAGCTCCTTCGCTTTCGCCAGCGTGGTCTCGACCCGACCGTGCTTGAACAGCGACGTCGCCATGTTCCGCAGCATCGCCTTGCGGTGCGACGCCGTCCGCCCCAGGTGACGCCCCTTCTTCCGGTGTCTCATCCCCCTACGCCTCCTCCTCGGCGACTTCCGCGGCCGCTTCCTCTTCCTCTTCCACCAGGTACAGCTCGCCGTCCTCGCCTTCCTCCAGCTTCATCCCGAAGTGGAGGTTGTGCTCCGCCAGGAACTGCCGGATCTCCTCCAGCGACTTCACGCCGAAGTTGTCGATGTCCAGCATCTGGTCCTCGCTCCGGCGGACCAGGTCGCCCAGCGTGATGATGTTTTCCTTCTTAAGCGAGTTGACGCTCCGCACGCTCAGCTCGGCCAGGTCCTCGATCGGCCGCTCGAACAGGTCCTGCAGCGTCTTCGGCACCGGCACCGCCCCCGGCACCGGCGGCTCGGCCTCGCCACCCTCGCCGAACTTCAGCATGTACTCCAGGTGGCGGCGCGCCAACTCCGCGGCGTACGCCACCGCGTCCTCCGGCTCCACGCTCCCGTTCGTCTCCACATGCAGCGTGAGACGGTCGAAATCGGTGCGCTGTCCGACCCGTGTCTCCTCCACCGTGAAGTTGGCCCGCAGCACCGGGTTGTAGATCGAGTCGACCCGCACCAGGTCCACCGGGCTCCCCTTCGGCAGCTCGTGGTCGTCCGCGCTCACGAACCCGCGGCCCTTGTCCACGTACAGCTCCAGGTGGATCTCCTTGTCCTCCTGGAGCGTGAACAGGTGGTGCTCCCCGTCCAGGACCTCCACACCACCCATCTTCTCGAACATCCCGGCCGTCACTGGCCCTGCCTTCGTCGCCTTCATCTCCAGCCGCGCGTCGTCGACCTCCGGGTCGAGCCGCAGCACCAGCGACTTCAGGTTCTGGATGATCTGGTGCACGTCCTCGCTCACCCCGGCCACGGTCTGGTGCTCGTGCACCACGCCGTCCATCCGGAACCCCCAGACCGCCGCGCCCGGCAGCGAGCTCAGCAGGATCCGGCGCACCGAGTTGCCGAGCGTCTGGCCGAAGCCCCGCTCGAGCGGCGTCATGACGAACTGGGCCGTGCGACCGTCCGCCGAGCGCTCCGCAGCCTCGACCCGCTGCGGCAGTACCAATCCGGTCAGATCCAGCTCCACGTTGCCTCCTCTGTTCGTCACTTCGAGTAGAGCTCGACGATCAGCTGCTCCTGCACCGGCAGCGGGATCTCCTCACGCGACGGACGCTCCAGCATCCGGCCCGTGCGGCTCCCCTCGTCCAGCGCCAGCCAGCTCACCGTGTCCGGACGCGTCTTCGACTCCAGCGCCGCCTGCACAGGCACCAGGTTCCGCGAGCCCTCCTTCACACGCACTTCGTCGCCCGGGTTCACCTGGTAGCTCGGGATGTCCACCGGCCGGCCGTTCACCTGCACGTGACGGTGCCGCACCAGCTGCCGCGCCTGCGCACGGCTGCCCGCGAAGCCCAGCCGGTACACGATGTTGTCCAGACGCGACTCCAGCCCGATCAGCAGGTTCTCACCCGTCAGACCCGACTGCCCACTCGCGCGCTTGAACAGGTTGCGGAAATACTGCTCGCCCACCCCGTAGATCCGCTTCACCTTCTGCTTCTCACGCAGCTGCAGCGCGTAGTCGCTCATCTTCCGACGACGCGCCTGCGCCACCCCGTGCTGCCCCGGCGGATAGCTCCGCCGCTCCACCGGACACTTCTCCGTGTAGCACTTCGTGCCCTTCAGGAACAGCTTCTGCCCTTCCCGCCGGCACAGCTTGCACACCGGTCCCGTATGTCTGCCCATCGACCGTCTCCGCTCCTCATTCGCTCGAGGTCCGGGCCACATCGGCGCTCTCCACGCCCAACTCCGTGCCCCCGTTCCTCTGTGTCTCCGTGTTACGGACTTCCTCCCGCCTGGACGGCCCGGCGGTTTACATCCACGCCCGAACGCCGCGTCAGCGGCTCCGGCGCCGCGAAGCGGCCGCCGAATCGAACGCCGCCCCAGCGGCTTCGGCGCCGCGTCAGCGGCCGCCGAATCGAACGCCGCCCCAGCGGCTTCGGCGCCGCGCCAGCGGCCGCCGAATCGAACGCCGCCCCAGCGGCTTCGGCGCCGCGTCAGCGGCCGCCGAATCGAACGCCGCGCGAGCGGCTCCGGCGCGCCAGCGCCGGATCGAACCTCGCCTAAACCCGCCGCTTCTTCGGCGCCCGACAGCCGTTGTGCGGAATCGGCGTCACGTCCCGGATCGACCGGATGTTCAGCCCCGCGGCGCTCAACGCCTGGATCGCCGACTCCCGACCGCTACCCGGACCCTGCACACGCACGTGCACACGACGCACGCCCAGGTTGTACGCCTCCCGGCCCACCTGCTCCGACGAGACCGTCGCCGCGAACGGCGTCGACTTCTTCGAGCCCTTGAACCCCGCTTTCCCGGCGCTCCCCCACGTCACCACGTCACCGTTCAAATTGGTGATCGTGACCAGTGTGTTGTTGAAGGTCGCCTTGATCCACGCGATCCCCTCCGACTCCACCTGCTTCTTCGCCCGCTTCGTCCGCGCCTTCTTCGGTTGCGCCATCCGTTTCGCCTCGTCTCCCCGCTGCCGTCAGTGGAAGACACAGAGCATCATCCCACAGAGTCTCTGTGTCCCCGCTCCTCTATGTACCCGTGTGGCTACTTGCGCGGCGCCTTCTTCTTGCCCGCGATCGCCTGCCGCTTCCCCTTGTGGGTCCGCGCGTTCGTGTGCGTACGCTGACCCCGCACCGGCAGGCCCCGGCGGTGACGCAGGCCACGGTAGCAGCCGATGTCCATGAGACGCTTGATGTTCATGGACACCTCACTCCGCAGCGCGCCCTCCACCTTGTACTGGTTCTCGAGCACCCGGCGCAGACGGTACACCTCTTCATC
>JBKGZE010000177.1:0-5599 GCA_046545735.1 Gemmatimonadota bacterium
CGGTCATGCGGGAGGCGATCGACGAGGGGCTCAGAGGCGATGTCCGCTCGCCCTCCGGCCTGACCGGGGGGCGAGCGAAACGGCTCCGGGACGACGGACCCCGACTGCTGGGGCCGCGCGTGACCTCCACACTGGCGCGCGCGATCGCGACGCTGGAGGTGAACGCCGCCATGGGGCTGATCGTGGCCGCGCCGACCGCCGGGGCCGCCGGCGTGCTGCCGGCGATCCTTCTCTCGGCCGGCGAGATCCTGGACGAGGACGACGAGCGGCTCGTGGACGCGATGCTGGTGGCCGGTGGCGTGGGCGGGGTGATCGCGCACCGCGCATCGCTCTCGGGCGCCGCCGGCGGGTGCCAGGCGGAGACCGGCTCCGCCGCCGCCATGGGCGCGGCCGGCGTGACCTGGCTGGGCGGCGGCTCCGACGAACAGGTCTCGACGGCCGTCGCCCTCTCGCTCCAGGGGATGCTCGGGCTGATCTGCGATCCCATCGGCGGCCTCGTGGAGATCCCCTGCATCTACCGCAACGCCTCCGCCGCCATGCAAGCCCTCGCGGCCGCGGAGATGGCGCTGGCAGGGCTCGACTTCCCGGTCCCCGCCGACGAGGTCATCGACGTCATGGGCGAGGTGGGCCGGAAGATGCCCGTCGCCTACCGGGAAACCGCGCAGGGCGGGCTCGCCGCCACCCCGTCGGCGCGCCGGCTGGTGCAGATCCAGCCGTTCAAGAAGCCCGCCGGGATCAGCGAGTAAGGGGGTGCCCATGGTCGGCCTCTTCGACATCCTCGGGCCCGTCATGGTCGGGCCCTCCTCCTCCCACACCGCCGGGGCCTGCCGGCTCGGGCTCATGGCGCGAGCGATCCTCGGCAACACGCCGGACGAGGCGGTCATACGCCTGCACGGCTCCTTCGCGGCCACCGGTGAGGGCCACGGGACGCAGCGCGCCATCGTGGGGGGGCTGCTGGGGATCCCGCCCGACGACCTCCGCCTCCGAAACGCCTACGAGGTCGCCGCCGAGGTCGGGCTCGCCTACCGGTTCGAGGAGATCGAGCTCGGCGAGGACGCCCACCCCAACACGGCAGTCTTCGATGTGCGCACGGGTGACGAGCGGGTGCGCGTGCGCGGCGCCTCCGTCGGCGGGGGCCGGATCGAGGTCACCCGGATCGACGACTTCCCCGTCGACCTGGGCGGCGACTACGACACCCTCGTCCTCGTCGCCCACGACCGCCCCGGCACCATCGCCGCCATCAGCGCCGTGTTCGCCGAGGACGGCGTCAACCTGGCCACCATGCGCGTCGATCGTACCGGCCGCCACCGCGAGGCGCTCATGACCCTCGAGGTGGACCACGCCATCTCCGACCGCGCCCTCGAGGAGATCCGCGCCTTCGACTGGGTCATCCGCGCCCGCCGGATCGAGAAGATCGACTGAGCTCCCGCGCCGGGAGCGCCTCTCCATGGCGTCCCGGCGCGTGCACCCGTGCCCCCGCCCGGGCCCGCTACCGCTCCGACTACAGCCCCAGCCAGTACGACAGCTTGATGAGCAGCACGTTCGTCCCGTCGGCGCTCCAGAGCTCGTCGAGGTCGTTACGGAACCGGAACCGTCCATCGGCGGCGGCGTCGGTACGGCCCTGGCTCCAGACCAGGAAGAGGGCGGAGCCGGGTCGGTACTCCCAGCGGAGCACCACGTTGGAGCGGAGCTCTTTGAAGTTGAAGCTCGGGTCCCCGATCTCGGCGTCGACGGTGCCGTCGAGGTCGAAGTCGAAGCGATGGACGCGGTGGCCGTCCTCGGTGGTGGAGGTGATCTCGTCACGCAGCACATGGATCCGGTCGCCCAGGACGGCCGCCCGCGGGTCGGTGACCCGCTTGAACCCGGAGAAGTCGCCGGAGCTGATGAACGGCTGGGCGTAGAGCTGGAGCGAGAGCGTGGGCGAGAAGGTGTAGTTGAGCCGGGCCGTCATGGCGACCGTCGTCTGGTCCACGGTCCCCAGCAGCCAGGCATCCTCGCCGGCCACGTCCAGCGTCCTCACGTACTGGAGCGCGTCGCGGTTGCGGGAGAGCGACGGGCCGAGGTAGAGCTCGGCGTTGTTGGACGGGCGGATCGTGACGCCGGGGCTGACCCCGAAGCTGCCGCCGTCCGTCTCCGCCTGCCCGCTCGCGTTGACCCCGACGCTGACGCTCAGCGGCTCGCGGCGGTCGCTGTGGACGTTCGACCACAGGTTCCAGCCCGCGGGGCGCAGGAACGCCGGACCGCCCCGGAGCATCGACGGAGAGTACGCCTCGGTGTTGTAGTTGATCCCGGCGTGGCCGCCCCAGAAGCTCGTGAGCTGGAAGCCGCCGTTCACGCCCCCGCCGAGGGCGATGCGGTCGCCGCCGTAGTTGGCGCCACCAAACCCGTTGAAGCCGATGTTCCAGCGCCGGAACACCTCGCCCGGGTCGTTCTCCGAGTAGCCGGTCCAGAGGCCGCCCATGGCCAGGTCGGAGTTGGTCTGGAACCCCAGATCGTTGGCCTCGAACTCGGGCGAGATGGTCATGCTGAAGAGCGCGAACCGCCAGTCGCCCCGGATCTTCCCGAGCTCGGCCTTGGCGGCATACCCGGTCATGCTGGTCCGCTCAGGGTCGTACTCCAGGTGGTCGGCGTCCGGCCGCTGGAAGTAGTGGACGGGCGACCGCTGGATCTGGTCGATGGCCTCGGCGGTCCCGGTGATCCGGCTGCCCACGAACGAGCCGCGCAACTGGTAGGCGTCGCCGCCGAAGCGGTGCCGGAAGTCGACGCCGCCGGTGTACGCCGACCGGCGCAGCCAGTCCAGCTCACCGGACTCCGGCAGCGAGCGGTGGGTGGCGGTGAAGATCCCGCCGAGGGCGCTCCCGCCTTCGCGGAAGTCCTTCATCACCCTGGCGACGCCGTAATTGGTCAGCGGCTCGATGGGGACCTCGCCGCGCTGGCCGTCCACCGAGAAATCGCCGTATTCGGCGGAGGTGACCGCGTCCAGCACGCCGATGGACCAACCGCTCGATGTCTTCCCGGACACCTTGGCCGCGCCGAGGATCGTCGTGGACTCGGGGGCCCGGACGTAGTCGCCGTCCAGGTCGCCCTGCGGCGCCCGACCGATCCGCCGGGAGTAGAACAGGCTCTCGTTCCCCAGGTCGCCGTCACCGAGGCCGATACCGAACCGGAAGATGTCCACGCCCTCCACGAAGAACGGCCGCTTCTCCGGGAAGTACGACTCGAACGCCGTCAGGTTGACCACGCTGGGGTCCGCCTCCACCTGTCCGAAGTCCGGGTTGATGGTGGCCGTGAGCGTGAGGTCCGACGTGAGCCCCGCCTTGATGTCCGCGCCGATCCCTCCGAAGGGGTCCACGCCGTTGTGGAACGGGTCGCCGGCATCGCCCGGCGCGGCTGTGGCACTGGCCACCGCGTACGGCACCACTTCCAGACGACGGGGCGGCTCGAGGTTCGTCAGCCCCCGCAGCTCGCCGAACACCGAAACCACCCGGCCCTCGTCCGGGAGGGTGGGCGCCCAGTACGACTCCTCGTCGTGGCGGGCGATGGCGCGCATGAAGTTCACGCCCCAACGCTGCTCCTGTCCCGCCTCCGGCGGGCTGAACCGGAGCTGCGAGAGGGGGATCCGGAACTCGGCCGTCCACCCCTCCGAATCCTGACGGGCCACGCCCTCCCATACCGCGTCCCAGCTCGGGTCATCCTCCACATCGTTGTGGAGCAGCACGTCCTGCATCACCCCCCGTGGGTTGAGGCCGAACACGAACGCCGTCCGCCGGTCGTGGTAGCTGTCGATGGCCACGTAGAACCAGTCGGAGTAGACGCCGCTGTCCCGACGACCGAGCTGCGCGACGATCGAGTCGGGGGCCGTGTCGTACATGCGGGCCGCCACGTAGACCGCCGCGTCGTCGTAGAGGACGCGGACCTCGGTCCGCTGGCTCGCCGGCTGCCCCGGCGCCGGCCGGAGCTGGGTGAAGCCGGTCGCCACGTCCGCGTGCCGCCAGGCAGCCTCGTCCAGTCGGCCATCGATCGTCGGCGGCGACGGCGACCGCCGGGTGCGGATCGCGGGCGGGCCGTCGCCGCTCCGCCCGTTGACCACCCCGCCCGGTGAGGCCGGAGCGCCGTTCGGCGTCTGCGGCGAGCGGTCGGAATCCGCGAGCAACGGAGCCGCCAGAACAAGAATCGTAAGGGTGACGGAGGGTATAATTCTCATGACCACGGCATAATCTTCCGGTCGCAGGTCGGGTGGCGGGGCGCTCGGTTACGCCACCGCCCGGGCTTCATGGGGCCGTACGACCCGTGCGCCGCGAGAGTTTCGACCGGCCCCGTGGCCTCCTTGCTGCATTGGTGGCCGCCCCATGAAGCTACTGGCGACAGAGAAGGCCGAGCAGAACGAGGCCGCCATCGACCCGTGGACGTTGGTCCACTTTTCCGCCGGGCTCGCCCTCGGCCTCATGGACACCTCGCTGCGGAGGGCGCTCGGGCTCGCGCTGACGTACGAGGCCTCGGAACAGGTCTTCGAGCGCCACAAGCTGGGGAAGGCGTTCTTCGATACCCAGCGCCCGGAGAGCCTGCCGAACGCGGTGATGGACGTGGTCGCGCTGGCGGCCGGGCACCGACTCGGCCAGCTGTGGAACCGCACGGCTCGGGACGGCTCGACCCCCGGCCCCGGCTGACGGACCGGCGCTCGACGCCGCGGGCGCGGACAGCGTGTCCGCCCGCGTCCCGGTCCCGCCGGCTCAGCTCTCGCCCCGCCTCCCCATCCACTTCCCGCTCGCCAGCCGCCCCCAAGGCGACCCGACCTCCGCCCAGTCCATCATGCGCTCTGATGGCGCGGCGAGCCCGAGGACCAAGACCGTTGCGGCGAACACGGCCACCAGCCCCAGGATGATCTCCGGTCCGGCGAGTCCCACGCCGGCCCGTCCCAGCGCGTCGGCCAGGAAATCGTCTGCCGGAGCGGGGTGCACCTGCAGCTTCAGCAGCCACGAGAGGACGATGACGCCGAAGAGATAGCCGTAGTTCCGCCGGACCCGGTAGCCCACGGCCTCCCACAGTGTCAGGTGCGGCACGGTGCGGCTCAGCTCGAAGACGACCCCGTCGAAGCCATGCTCGGGGATGGTCCTGGACCCCTGCAGCGCCGGCGCGATCAGGTAGCGGTTGAGCGAGTGGAACTGGCGCCGCCAGCGGTCGTACGCCTGGTAGCGCCGCGACTCCATGAGCAGGAACATGATGTCGAAGCCCAGCGCCAGCAGGAGGACGAAATGGGGTGTGTCAGGGCGGGAGAAGGAGAACGTGATCATGGCGGCGGTGGTGGCGGCCGCCCAGTTGGTCGTTGCGTCCATCCGCTGGCGCCACACGTCGGCGTGCTGGACCGTGGCCCGGTAGAAGTGGACCAGGATCGGGTTGGTAGGGTCCGGCGCGTCCATGCGCGTTCACGGTCGACGTCACTCCGGGGGCCACGCCGTCTTTTCCGGACCGCGCCGCCCAGGATCGGTGCCGGACCGGTTGCAGCTTTCAGGCCGCCGCTACAGGACGGGCGCCGACCCGGTCCGACTGTGGAGCCCGCCGCGGACGCGACCCGGCTGTGGAGCCCGCCCTCGACGCGACC
>JBKGZE010000178.1:0-5590 GCA_046545735.1 Gemmatimonadota bacterium
GCCGTACTGCTTCTCGATGATGTAGAGGTCCCAGGCGTCGCCGTCGGTGACGGCGAAATCGTGGCCGGCCGCGCGCAGGTATCGGAAGAACTCGTCGATGGCCACCCAGCGGCCGACGGGGCATTCGGCCAGGGCGTCGCCGATGGCGGCCCGGCGGAATCCCGGGTCGGTCAACGCGCGCCGGCCCCTGCCGGACTGCCCGCGGATGGCATCGACGCGCGCGAGCTCGTCGAACCCGTTCCAGGTCCAGGCATCCCACAGCGCGCGGATGGCGTCCGCCCGGGCCCCGGGCGCGGCCCCGAGCAGGGCGGCGCCGGCCTTCGAGAGGGTGAGCCGACCGCTCCGCAGGCGCGTCAGCTTGCCCGTATCGAGGAGCATCGGCCAGGCGAACGCGCGCATCGGACCGACGGCCTCGCCGGTGGCCGGGTCGTCGGCCTGGTCGTGATAGAAGTCGCCGCCGTCGAGCACCCGGGCGACCGCCCGCACGGATGCGGCCGTGGGGTGCCGCTTCTTCTGAGTGAGGCCGATCCGCCCGTCCTGGACGAGGCGCAGCACGGCCTCGAGATCGCGCAGCGCCGCGCGCTCCATCTCGCGGACCTGGAGCGGGGCGCGGCCGACGGCCACGGGACCCGACTCCCCGTCGCGGCGAGGGTGGCGCCGCCCCGGCAGGTCGGTCCCGTCCGGCAGCGCGTCGGAGCTTTCCAGCACGGCGGGCCGGGGCTCTGCCACGAACCGCCGCAGGGACTCGCGGAGGTCGTCCGGCACGGTGCGCCGGTCGGGGAGGAAGAGGCGCAGCCGGGGTGCCGACTTCTTCGGCTCGGGCGAGCCCGGCGGGGGGTAGCCCAAGTCTTCGCGCGGCAGCCGGCCCCAGTCGGGATCGTCGCCGTACTTGGCGCGGAACGCGGCGGCGTCCAGCCGGCCGCTGCCCGAGTGGACGGCCTCGGCGACGGCGGCACGCTGCAGCTCGTTCAGCTCGTCCCAGCGCTCGCGCAGCGCCTCATCGGCCATGCCGCCGCCGATGGCGGCGATCAGCTCCGCCTTGCGGTTCGGCCGCCGGTCCGAGACCAGCTTCACCAGCGCTTTCAGGTCCTGCACCCGGAAGGCTCCGAGCGCGTCGGTCAACGTCGACATCGGCTCGGCCTCACCCCCTCTCGTCCTGTTCCTCCGGCTCCTGGTCCAGCGCGATGCCCGCGGCGGCCAGCTTCCGCTCGAGGGCCGGCCGGCCGCGCGTGTCCACCAGCTCGACCACCGTCGGCCCAAGGCGCCGCGCCTTCTCGCCGGCGGCCGCGGCCACCCGTGCGGCGGTCTCCTCGTCCGGGCACTGCACGAGCACGGCCGTGCGCAGCGTGACCCGCCGGCAGCGCCCGACCCAGCCGACGATCTCCCGCTCCACGTTCCCCGGCACCTCGCCCGCGTGGGTGCGCAGCGTGCGGAGGATGGAGCCGGCCGAGAGCCCCGCCGCGGCGGCGGCGAAGACGGAGGCGCGCGTGATGCGGAAGACGGCGCCGATCCCGCGACCGATCCGCTCGGCGAAGCGCGCGATCTCGACCTCGGCCAGCGGCGCGGGTCCGGTGAGCACGATCTCGAAGTCCGGCTGCACCACCACGGCGCCGTCGGCCTCGTCGGGGGCCGAGTACTCGAGGTCGTCCGTCATTCCGAAGAGATAGCGGCCGATGGGGGTGAGCCCGATCGCGAGGTCGTGCTCGTGCGCGGCGACCCGGATCGCGCCGAAGGGGACGAGCCGCCGCAGGGCGGCCTCGATCAGCCGATCGGCCCACACGCGTTCGCGCTCCTCCGGCGTATCCGCCCGGAAGACGCGGAGGTAGGGCCCGTAGTGGAGCAGCTGCTGCCCCGCGAGCGCCCCGGCGCCGCGCGGGACGTGATAGGTGAGGAAGTCGTCGAGCGGGACCACCCCGTGCTCCGGCAGCGTCTCGAAGGCGTCGGCGAGGCCCGCGACGGTGGCCGGGTCCGCGCGCCCGCGCAGGTCGAGGGCATCGAGCGGAGCGATGGACAGCCCCGGGTTCGCCGACGAGGGCCGCGGGTCCCGGGCGCCCTCGTCGGATTCGGAACGACACTCCGCGATCTGCTCGCGGACCGGCTGGAGCATTGCGCGCAGTCGCTCGGTCGCCGGGAGCACGAGCCATTCGCGGGCGGCAGGGGTCGGCTCGCGCACGACGGCCTGTCCGCGTCTGCCCCATCGGAGCATGCCGACGCGCTCGAGGGTGGCGAGCGCCCGGTAGATGCGGAGGTCGAGGTCGCACTCGTCGAGCTGCTCGAGCACCTCGTTGTGCCCGGGGTCGTCCGAGAGGGGCTGCAGCTCGCCGGCGAGCCGGTCGTAATCGCGCACGTACAGCTCGCCGTCCGCCTGGCGGAAGCGCGGCGGCTCGGCGCTGGCGGCGACCAGCAGCGACGCCATGTCCTCGAACAGGAACGGCCGGGCGAACGCCGCGCTCGGCCGCAGCGGCTCGGGCGGGGGCCCGGGCGCGCGGTGCAGCCGCTCCAGCAGGGGCGGCCAGAGCGTGATGACGGGCACGAGCCCCTCCGGCGTGAACGCCGGGAAGAGCACGAGCCGTTCGATGGTGGTCCGCAGCGCCGCCGACAGGCGCTGGGCGGACATGTCCGGGAAGCGGCCCGGCAGCTCGCGGAAGGGCACCGGCTCGCCGGCGGCGACCAGCTCACGCACGACGTCCCGGGCGGCCTCGTAGGCGTAGGCCCTGGGCGAGGCGGGTGCGTGCGGGATCGGCCCGTGGAGGAAGCGATCGACCCACTCGGTCGATGACACGTACGCGGCGATCCGGGAGACCGCGCCGCCGTCGACGCCGGAGAGGCCGACCGCGCGGAGCAGGTCATCGCGCTCGGCGCGCGTGGTATGGTCCCGGATGTACTCTTCGAGGGCCGGTGCGCCGCCCCAGATGCGCCGGAGGCGGAAGAGCGCCCGCACCGCCCGGACGAAGCCGCTGGCGTCGGGGTGCTCGCCGACCGTCGCCGCGCCCGGGGGCAGAGAGACGAATCGCTCCTCGATCAGCAGGTCGATGTCGGCACCGAAACGGGACGCGGGCGGGTCGCTGCCGGGCTGCCAGTTCAGGAACGCGGTACGGGAGTCGGGCGAGAGGCCTTCCCAGGCGGCGGCGCGCCGGCAGAAGTCGCCCCAGTCGATGTCGGCGAGCTTCATCGGCGTCCGTCCCCGCGCGGGTCGCCGGCGTCGACGATCTCGTACTCGTAGCCCTGCTCACAGAGGAAGAGCTGCCGCTTGAGGGCGAAATCCTGCTCGATGGTGTCGCGGCTGACGACGGTGTAGAAGTGCGCCTGGTTGCGGCCCGCCTTGGGCCGCAGGATGCGGCCGAGCCGCTGCGCCTCCTCCTGGCGGGAGCCGAACGTGCCCGAGACCTGCACGGCGACGGCCGCGTCCGGCAGGTCGATGGCGAAGTTCGCGACCTTCGAGACGACCAGGACGGGGATGCGGCCCTGACGGAAGGACTCGTACAGCTCATCCCTGCGCCACTGCGGCGTCGAGCCGGTCAGCACGGGCGCGCCGAGCTCGTCGGCCAGCCCGCGGACCTGGTCGACGTACATACCGATCACGAGCGACGGCTCCTCCGGGTGCCGGGCGAGCAGGCGACGCACGACATCCAGCTTCGCCGGGTTCTCCGCCGCGATCCGGGGCCGGCGGCGGGCGTCGGCCGTGGCGTATTCCAGCCGGCGGTCGTGCGACATGTCGACCCGGACCTCCGTGCACCTGGCCTTCGCGATCCAGCCCTCGCGCTCGAGGGACTTCCACGGCACGTCCGCCTTCTTGGGGCCGATGAGGGCGAACACGTCGTCCTCGAGGCCGTCCTCGCGGACGAGGGTGGCCGTCAGCCCGAGCCGGCGCCGCGCCTGGATGTCCGCCGTGACCTGGAACACGGGCGCGGGCAGCAGGTGGACCTCGTCGTATATGACCAGGCCCCAGTCCCGGCGGTCGAACAGTCCGAGGTGGGTGAACGGCTCGCTCCGCCGCCGCCGGTGCGTCAGGATCTGGTACGTCGCCACCGTGACCGGGCGGATCTCCTTGGACTCGCCATCGTACTCGCCCACGGCTCCGGCCTCGAGCGTGGTCTTGTCCAGCAGCTCCGCGATCCACTGCCGGCTCGCCGTCCGGCCGGTGGTCAGGATCAGCGTGGACGCGCCGAGTCGGTCCATGCAGGCCAGCCCCACGATGGTCTTGCCGGCGCCGCACGGCAGCACGACCACGCCGCTGCCGCCGCTCGGGCCGCCGTGGAACGCCTCGGCCGCGGCGCGCTGGTAGTGGCGCAGCGTGAAGAGCCGGCCCGCGGCCGTGCGCTCGCGCAACGCGAACTCGAGGGACTCGCCGGTCGTGTAGCCGGCCAGGTCCTCGGCCGGGAAGCCGGCCTTGACCAGCGCCTGCTTCAGTCGGCCGCGGGCGGCGGGATCGACCCGGAAGCGCAACGGCGACGGCCGCCCGCACAGGTGCCGGGCAACCTTCTCCTCGTGCGCGATCCGCTCCGCGACCGGCCGGTCGGCGCACTCGAGAACGAGCCCGTCGTCGCCGGGCAGGAGGCGGAGCAGGCCGTAGCGGTCGGCATACTCGTGGACCCGCGTGAGCACCGTCGCCGGGACCGGGTACTTCGCGTACTCGCGCAGCACGTCCACCATCCGGTCGGCCCCGATGCCGGCCGCGCGCGCGTTCCAGATCGACAGCGGCGTGATCCGGTAGGTGTGGATGTGCTCGGGCGACTTGACCAGTTCGGCGAAGCCGAGCAGCGCGTCCCGCGCGTCGCGGTACCGCGGGCTCGCCACCTCGACCAGCACCGTCTGGTCAGCCTGCACGATGAGCGGGTTCTCGGCCCGGATCTCCATTTCCTGCCCGGCTGCGGAGTGCTGCGGGTCGGCGTTCGCCTGCGCCGGCGAACGGTCGGTCCAATCCGCCGAAAAGTAACGCGGCTGGGGTCGAGGGCAACGCCCGGGCGGTGCGACCCCGTGCAGGGTACGCCGCCGGCAGCGCGTCAGGACTACGGCGCCGGCTCGCGGGCGCCGGGCTCCTCGCCGGGGCGCTCCTCGTCGGGGCGCTCCTCGTCGGGGCGGAGCAGCAGCAGCGGTTGGGTGCCGCCGCGGAGGACCTTGTCGCTCACGCTCCCGAGCAGGAGGCGCTGTACTCCGCCGCGGCCGTGGGTGGCCATGGCGATGAGCTCGGCCGTGTGGCGCGCCACCTCCTCGATCACCGCGGCGGGCGCGCCTGATCGCAGGAGGGTGTCGGCCACGTCGACGCCCCGCGCTTCGAGGCGGCGCGCGACGTCGTCGAGGTACTCCTTCGACTGGCGCTCCACGGCCTCGATGTGCTCCTCGTGCTGCTCGGCGACCTCGGGGAGATAGGGAGTGCCGAGATAGGCGCCGGTCTCCAGGACGCGGAGGAGGACGACGGCGGCGCCCAGGTGGAGGGCGAGCTCGCCCGCGGGCTGGAGGATGGACTCGGCGAGGGGGGAGCCGTCCAGGGGTACCAGGATGCGGGCGACGGCGGGCGTCGTGCGGGACCCGGGCGCCTCTTCGGAGGGTCGGACCAGGAGCATGGGGACGGCGAGGCGGCGTACGAGCC
>JBKGZE010000179.1:0-5543 GCA_046545735.1 Gemmatimonadota bacterium
TACGGTCCGGCCCCGCGGGTCATAGCGGGATCTCGTACTCCTTGATCTTCCGGTACAGTGTGCGCTCGCCGATGCCGAGGGCCTCGGCCGCCTCGCGCCGATTGCCGCCGACCTCCTTGAGGGCCGCCGTGATCGCCTCGCGCTCCAGGTCGCGCATGCTCATCCCGGGCCGGAAGACGACGACGCGCTCTTCGTCGAGCTCATCGAGCTCGTCCTCATCCCGCTCCACGAAGCTGTCCGGCCCGTGCTGGTCGTGGACCGAGACGTCGCGGCCCACGGCCTCCCTGTAGGCGTAGGGGAGGCTGAGGGGCGCGGGCTCGACCGGGTGCTTCCGCCGATAGTCCTCAAACCCGCTCTTCAGGTCCTCCACGTCCATGCGGAGCTGGAGGAGCATGCGGAAGATGAACTCGAGGGCCGGGCGGCTCGAGCCTTCCCCTTCCTCGCCGCCGGCGGGCGGCATGACGGGAGCCGGCAGGTTGGCCGACGCGCCAGGGCCCCTGATCGGCGGCGGAATGTCGGCCGGGGTGATCGTCCGGCCCGGCATCATGACGACCACGGACTCCACCAGGTTCCGGAGCTCCCGGATGTTCCCGGGCCAGTCGTGCTCGATGAGCAGCGCCATGGCCTCGGGGCTCACCTCGACGGGCTCGAGGTCGTGCTCCTCGCTGGTGACGCGGATGAACTCGTTGACGAGCAGCGGGATGTCCTCGCGGCGCTCCCGGAGCGGGGGAAGCTCGATGTTCAGGACGTTCAGACGGTAGTAGAGGTCGCGGCGGAACTCGCCCAGCTCCACCTGCTGCCGCAGCTTCCGATTGGTGGCGGCGACCACCCGCACGTTCACGCGGATCGGCTGCTCGCCGCCCACGCGCATGAACTCCCGCTGTTCGAGCACGCGGAGCAGCTTGCTCTGCGTGGGCATCGGCATCTCGCCGATCTCGTCCAGGAACAGGGTGCCCTTGTCGGCGAGCTCGAAGAAGCCCTTCCGCTGGGCCACGGCGCCGGTGAACGCCCCCTTCTCGTGCCCGAAAAGCTCTGACTCGAGGAGGGTGTCGGTCAGGGCGGCCACGTTGGCGGCGATGAACGGCCTGTGCCGCCGGGGCGAGAGGGCGTGGAGGCCGCGGGCCACCAGCTCCTTGCCGGTGCCGCTCTCGCCGGTGATGAGCACGTTCGAGTTGACCGGCGCCATCTGGGTGATCCGCTCGAGGACCTCCAGCATGGCGTCGGTCTCGCCCACGATCCCCGTGATCTCGCGGAGCCGGCGCCGCTCGATCAGGCGACGGCCGGTCCGGGCCACCTCCTGGTGGTCGATCGGCTCGACGAACGTCTCCACGAGCCCGAGCCGGGCCCGGAGCGAGGGCGGCGCGTCGTCGGGGCTCGGGGCGATCCCCATCACCGGGAGCCGGTCACGCCGGGCCGCTTCGACGGCGAGCCGGCGCGCCCGCTTGCCGTCGAGCCCGCCCGTAAGCACGAGAAGCGCCGGATCCTCCACGTCGGCGATCTCTTCCGACGGCGTGAGCAGCTCCACCGGGAGCTTGTGCGCCGCGAAGGCCTCCTTGAGCCGGACCGCGGTTTCGAGAGCGTGGGTCGTGATGAGGACGCGCTCAGCCATGGACGCGCTCAGCCATCGCGGCCTGCACGGGGGCCTGGATGGGTCTGCGTATCGTGGCCACGCAGCAGCTGGACCGCGTGGGGCAGGAGCCGATCGAGAACGGCCAGCCCTTCCCGCACGCCGCCCGTGCTGCCCGGCAGGTTCACGATCAGCGTCCGGCTCCGGATCCCCGCCACCCCCCGGGAAAGCCACGCCATGGGAGTGGACGACGCGCCTTCCAGGCGGAGCGCCTCCGCCACCCCCGGCGCCTCCCGCCGGATCACCTCCCGGGTCACCTCGGGCGTGTTGTCTCTCTCGGTGAACCCGGTGCCACCGGTCGTGAGGATCACGTCGATGGCACCGCCGTCCGCCATGCCCTCCAGGTGCTCGCGGATCGCCGCCCGGTCGTCGGGGACGACCACCGCCTCCGCCACCGCGTACCCGCGCTGCTCCGCCCAGCCACGGATGGCGTCGCCGCTCGTGTCCACGCGATCGCCGCGGCTGGCGGCGTCGGAAACGGTGAGGACGGCGATCCGGATCGGATCCATGCTCAACGCTTGAGCGAGCCCTCGGTGTAGAACGGCGGACGCACCACCTCCGCCGGGATCGGCCGGTCGCGGATCACGACCTCGATCTCCGTGCCGGGCTCCGCCGCCTCCACGGGGACGTACCCCATGCCCACGCCCTTGCCCGTGCTGTGGCTCAGGACCCCGCTCGTGACGGTGCCCGCCGGCTCGCCCTTGTAGCGGATCTCGTAGCCCTGACGCGGGAAGCCACGGTCACCCAGCACGAACCCCACCAGCTTCTTCGTGAGACCCGCCTCCTTCTGCTTCAGCAGCGCGTCCTTGCCGATGAACTGGTCCTTCTTGAGCTTGACGACCCAGCCGAGGTTGGCCTCCAGCGGCGTGTGCTGCTCGTCCAGGTCGTTCCCGTAGAGGATGTAGCCGACCTCGAGACGCAGCGAGTCGCGGGCACCCAGCCCGGCCGGAAGCAGCCCATGCTCCTCGCCCGCTTCCAGCAGCGCCCGCCAGACCGGCGCCGCGTCCCCGGCGGCCAGGTAGAGCTCGAACCCGTCCTCACCGGTGTACCCGGTGCGGCTGATCACGGCGTCCCGACCGGCCACCTGCCCCTCGGCGAACCGATAGAACCCGATGGCGTCCAGGTCCGTGTCGGTCAGCTTCGCCAGGATCTCCTGCGCCCTCGGGCCCTGGAGCGCGAGGAGACCGAACTCGTCGGACCGGTCTGTGAACTCGACATCGAACTGCTTCGCCGCGGTCTCGAACCACGCGCGGTCCTTCTCGAGGTTGGCCGCGTTGACCACCACCATGTAGTGGTCGTCGAACCGGTAGACCAGGCAGTCGTCGAGCGCCGTCCCGTCGCCCTGACAGAGCACCGTGTACTGCGCCTGGCCGACGTCCAGCTTCGATGCGTCGTTCGTCAGCAGGTGCTGGATCATGTCCAGCGCATCGGGACCGCGGACATCGAACTCGCCCATGTGCGAGACGTCGAAGAGCCCGGCAGCGTTCCGCACGGCCTGGTGCTCCTTCACGATCCCCGTGGGGTACTGGACCGGCATGGCGTAGCCGGCGAAGGGGACCATGCGACCGTTCAGCTTCTCGTGCTCTTCATGGAGTGGAGTCCGCTTCAGGTCGTCCGCCATCATCACACCCCCATGAGTGTGGCCATGATCGCCTTCTGCGCGTGCAACCGGTTCTCCGCCTCGTCCCAGACACGGGAGCGCCCGCCCTCGAACACCGACTCGCTCACCTCCTCGCCGCGGTGGGCCGGCAGGCAGTGGAGGAAGATGGAGTCGGAGCCGGCCGCCTCCATGATCGCGTCATCGACCTGGAACCCCTTGAAGATCCGGAGCCGCTCCTGCTGCTCGGCCTCCTGCCCCATGGACGCGAACACGTCCGTGGTCACCACGTCGGCGCCGTCGGCCGCTTCGCTCGGGTCGTGCGTCAGCATCACCGTGGCCGCGCCCCGGGCCCGCTCGTAGATCTCCTTGTCCGGCTCGAAGCCCTCCGGCGTCGCGATCCGCACTTCGAGACCGAAGCGGTACGCCGCGTTCAGCCAGGAGTTGGCCATGTTGTTGCCATCGCCGATCCACGCCACCTTCTTGCCGCTCAGATCACGGCCGAACTCCTCCTGGATCGTCATCACGTCCGCCATCACCTGGCACGGGTGCAGCAGGTCGGTCAGCCCGTTGATGACCGGGATCGTGCCGTAGTGCGCCAGCTCCACCAGGTCGTTCTGGTCGAACGTCCGGATCATGACGCCGTCCACGTAGCGCGAGAGCACCCGCGCCGTGTCCTTGAGGGGCTCGCCCCGCCCGAGCTGGAGGTCGCGGGCGGACAGGAAGAGGGCATGTCCGCCCAGCTGGTACGTGCCAACCTCGAACGACACACGCGTCCGGGTGGAGCTCTTCTGGAAGATCATGCCCAGCGTCTTGCCCGCCAGCGGCTTACCGCCCTCCTCACCCGACTTCAACCGATGAGCCAGGTCCAGGAGCTGGTAGAGCTCGTCCGTCTCGAAGTCGGGGATCGCCAGGAAGTGCCGTGTATCTGCCATCATGCCTCACGTAGTGAAATGCCAATATTGCAGGTGCGCCCGGAAGGTAGCCGGAGGGCCTTGCCGGGGGCAACCGGCGGCGCTATTGACGGGACCGCGGTGCACGCGGACCCGCCCGCGGCAGCGGGGTCGGGGCCGGTCGAGCGGGCGCTGGCCGACGCGGTCGTGGCGCGCCCGTAGCCGGCCGGGGGGCGGTGCGGCCGTCCCCGGGGCCGGAGGGCTACAGGATGTAGCGGCGGAGGTCGTCGTCGTCGAGGACCTGGCGCAGCCGCTCGCGGACGGTGGGCCCATCGATGCGGACGTGCTTCTCTCCCGTGTCGGGGAGGTCGAAGAGGATGTCCTCGAGGAGCGTGGTCATGACGGTATGGAGTCGGCGGGCGCCGATGTTCTCCATGCGCTCGTTGACCTCTGCGGCGATGCGGGCGATCTCGCGGATCGCCTGGTCGTCGAACTCGAGCTCGACGCCTTCGGAGGCGACGAGGGCCTGGTACTGCCGGACCAGGGCGTTCTTGGGCTCCTGGAGGATCCGGACGAAGTCCTTCTCCGTGAGCGCCTTGAGCTCTACACGGATGGGGAATCGGCCCTGCAGCTCCGGGATCATCTCGCTGGGCTTGGCCACGTGGAACGCGCCGGCGGCCACGAACAGGATGTGGTCGGTGCGGACCATACCGTACTTGGTCTGGACGGTGCTCCCCTCGACGACGGGCAAAAGGTCCCGCTGGACGCCCTCGCGGCTCACGTCCGGGCCCGCCCCGCCGCGCTCGCCGATGACCTTGTCGACCTCGTCGAGGAAGACGATGCCGGTGTCCTCGGCGCGATCGAGGGCCTCACTGATGACCTCGTCCATGTCGACCAGCCGGTCCAGCTCGTCCTGGAGCAGGATCCGCCGGGCCTCCGTGATGCTGACGGTGCGCCGCTTCTTCTTCTTCGGCAGCATGTCCTGCAGCATCTCGGTGAAGTTGAAGTCCATGCCATCGAAGCCGCCGCCCATGGGCATCATCATGCCCTCGATGGACGCCGACTGCTGCACCTCGATGTCGACCATCCGGTCTTCGAGCTTGCCGTCGCGCAGCAGCTTCCGGAGCTTCTCGCGGGTCCGCTCCCGCCGGTCGCCCGGATCGCCCTCCCCGGGCTCCTTCTGCTCGGCCGCGGGGCCGCTCGGACCGACGACGAACGCCCGCACGCTGGCGCCCTTGCCTTCCTCCTTCAACGCGTCGCCGGGCTCGTCGACGGGCGGCAGCAGCAGGTCGACCAGCCGGTTCTCGACCGCGGCCTCCGCCTGCTCCTCGACCTCGGCCTCCCGCTCATCGCGGACGAGGTTCACGGCGAAGTCGACCAGGTCGCGCACAATGGACTCCACGTCGCGCCCCACGTAGCCCACCTC
>JBKGZE010000180.1:0-5537 GCA_046545735.1 Gemmatimonadota bacterium
GGCGGCGTCACCGCAATCCCAGGCTGATCAGGTCGAAGAGCTCGTCCAGGATCGGACCGACGGGCTCCTCGGCCACGACCGCGTCCTCCAGCGGCGTCCGGAGCGTGAGCGCCCGCTCCAGCGCCGCCTCCCCGCTGTACTCGAGACGCGCGAGCGGCACCACATCCACCGAAGGTCCGGCCCCGTCCACCGGCCCGGGCCCTTCCGCCGGCTCGGCCCCGTCCGTCGAGCCGACCTCGCCCGTGTCCTCCAACCCGCCCGGCTGCTGCCCGTAGTCGTCCATGCCCGTCTCCATCCTGGGATCCTGTTGCACACGACCCGCTCGGATCGTGTCCAGCTCGTCTTCCAGCCCGTCCAGCGCCGCCTCGACCTCGCTCGCGAGCCCGGGGACCCACGGCTCGCCCGTATCCGGGTGCAGCCGCCGCTCCAGGGATCGGACGGCCTCGGCCAGCTCGCCGTAACGGGCCAGCTGCGCGCTGCCGCGGAACCGCCGGAGCGCCGCGTGGAGAGTCGACCGGTCGGGCGGTCGGTTTCCGCCGCTGTCGGCGCCCG
Organism: Gemmatimonadota bacterium; assembly: GCA_046545735.1. Taxonomy (GTDB): domain Bacteria; phylum Gemmatimonadota; class Gemmatimonadetes; order Longimicrobiales; family RSA9; genus JAWVYT01. Next base: position 553 of record JBKGZE010000180.1, read on the forward strand.
CCCGCAGTGCGTCGCGCGCCTCCTCCAGGCACTCGTCCGCTTCCCGGACGAAGAACGCCCGGACCCGACTCACTTCAGCCCCGCCCGGGCCTCCCGCATGACCGCCTTCATGTCGGCCACGGCCCGCTCCAGTCCCACGAAGATGGCCCGGCTGATGACGCTGTGGCCGATGTTCAGCTCCTCGATCTCCGCCACGGCCGCCACCGGGGCCACGTTCTCGTACGTGAGCCCGTGCCCGGCGTGGACGTCCATCCCCAGCGACCGTCCCAGGGCCGCGCCCCGCCTGAGCCGGTCCAGCTCCTCCGGCGCGCCGCGCCCGGGCCGCCACGCGTTGGCGTACTCCCCCGTGTGCAGCTCCACGGCGTCCGTGCCGAGGTCGTGGGCACGTCGCAGGGTTTCGGGGTCGGGGTCGACGAAGAGCGAGCTCTTCACGCCCGCCCCCCGCATCGCTTCCACGGTCGCCCGGATGCGCTCGGCACCATCACCCGTGAGGGCGAGCCCTCCCTCCGTCGTGATCTCCTCCCGCCGTTCGGGGACGAGCGTTACGGTCATCGGCCCGAGCTCCAGGGCGATCGCGGTCATCTCCTCTGTCGCGGCCATCTCCAGGTTGACACCCGTGCGCGAGGTCTCCATCAGGAGCCGCACGTCACGATCCTGGATGTGGCGTCGGTCCTCCCGGAGGTGCACCGTGATCCCGTCGGCGCCACCCAGCTCGGCGAGGACGACGGCCCGGACGGGGTCCGGCTCGTCGGTGCGTCGCGCCTGCCGCACCGTCGCGACGTGGTCGATGTTGATGTGTAGCCGCATCACTCCGACAGCAGCGATTCGAGGGCATCCGCGCGCTCGGGATCGAGCCCCACGGCCCGGGCGAGCTGGACGGTTTCCAGTCCGAGGGCCGAATATAAGCGCCGCTCGCGGGCCGACAACCGGGACAGGTGGAGTCGCACGGTATCCACATCGCCGCGGGCCACCGGGCCCGTCAACGCCGCGCCGAGGCCCAGCTGCTCCACGTTGTCCATCGTGCCCCGCATCAGCGGCAGCGCGGCGGCCACGGCGGTCTGCTCATCGATCCCGGCTTCGGCCAGGGCCCGGGCCACGGCCGCGGCGGCGGCGAGGACGTAGTTCGACGCGAACACGGCGGCCGCGTGGTACAGCGCCCGGAGTGCGGGCGGGATAACCAGCGGCTGGCCCCCCAGTGCCGCCACGAGGCGGCGGGCGGCGGCGAGCGCGATCGGGTCCCCGGCCACGGCGTAGGCGCAGCCTCGCAGCCGGCCGGCGCCGGACCACGGGTCCGCGATGGTCTGCAGCGGGTGGAGCGACCCGACCGCGTAGCCCGCGGCGTGCAGCGGCGCGATGGCGTCCGTCGACAGCGCGCCGGAAAGGTGGAGGGCCACGCAGGGGCCGGGCGCCGGCCCGCACCGGGCAGCCTCGTTCGCCACCTCGTGGAGCACGTCGTCGGGTACGGCCAGGATGAGGATGGAGGTCCCCTCGGGCGGGGGGCCGAGGCCCATCCGGTACCCGACATCGGCGCCGTCGAGCAGCGGGTGCGGCGGCGGATCCGGGGAGCGCCCGAAGAGCGTGAGCCGTTCGAGCGCACCTGCCTGGTGCAGCGCGCCGCTCAGGGCCAGTCCCATGCGACCGGGTCCGATGACCGCCAGCCGGTCACTCATGCCGCGCCGTGGATCTCGATGCCGGGCCGCTGCCGGAGCCGACCCAGGGTCCGGGCGGGCAGCCGTGCGCGAACGTCGATGACGGTGCCTCGCTCGGTGAAGCTGAGCACCTCGCCTTCCCGGTACACCGCGGCCAGCGTCTCGCCGTCGGACGCGGGCACCAGGAGCTGGACCTCCGGGCGCTGCTGACGGATCTGATCGTCCAGGAACTCCGCCAGCTCGTCGAACCCGTTCCGCTCCACGGTGGACGTATACACGGCCGGCTCGGCGAACAGGGCGCGGGTCCGCTGCCGGAGCGCGGCCTCCTCGTCGTGGGTGAGCTGGTCGATCTTGTTGAAGACCAGCGCGACGGGGACCTCGGCCAGGTCGAGTTGCCCCAACACGTCCTCCACCACCCGCTTCTGCTCTTCCCAGCGGGGGTGGGAGCCATCGATCACGTGGAGCAGCACGTCCGCCTCCGCGGCCTCCTCCAGCGTGGCCCGGAAGGAGGCGACCAGGTGGTGCGGCAGCTTCCGGATGAACCCGACGGTGTCCGTCATGAGCACCGTGTTCCCGCTCGGCAGCTCCACCTTCCGCGTGGCGGGATCCAGCGTGGCGAAGAGCCGGTCCTCAACGAACAGCTCCGACCCGGACAGCGCCCGGAGCAGGCTCGACTTGCCGGCGTTCGTGTAGCCGACCAGCGCCGCCTGGAACTCCGCCGACCGGCCCTTCCGCTGCGTGGCCCGCCGCTGCGCCACCACCTCGAGCTTGCTCCGGAGATCGCTGATGCGCCGGCCGATGATCCGACGGTCGGTCTCCAGCTGCGTCTCACCAGGGCCTCGCAGCCCGATGCCACCCCGGATCCGCGACAGGTGGGTCCACATCCGCTTCAGCCGGGGCAGCAGGTACTCCAACTGCGCCAGCTCGACCTGCAGCTGCGCCTCGTTGCTCCGGGCACGGGTGGCGAAGATGTCCAGGATCAGCTCGGTCCGGTCCATCACCCGGATCTCCAGCAGATCCTCCAGGTTCTTCCCCTGCGCGGGGGTCAGCTCGTCGTCGAAGATCACGACGGTCGCTTCTCGCTCTTCGGCCACCCGCTTCAGCTGCTCCGCCTTCCCCTCGCCGATGAAGTAGCGCGGGTGCGGTGCGTCCAGCCGCTGGATCAGCACCGCCACCACGTTCGCCCCGGCCGTGTCCGTCAGGCGACCCAGCTCCTCCAGGTGCTCGTCGGCTTCCTCCGGCGATACGTCCGGGGTGGGCGCACCCACCAGCACGGCCCGCTCCTCGGGCGTCTCGAGCGAGATGATCTCTCTTATGCTTGCCTCCCCTGAGTGCTCCCGGCTCCGGGCCGCCGTACCCTAGCGCACACCGCTCGGCGTCACGGCACCGCCGTGCCGGTATCGGAAATCTCGCCGGATCGGCCCCGCGAGCGCCACCAGGCCGCTGACCCGGTAATCGAACGACCCTCGATCCAGCAGGCTTCGAACCGCGCGGCCGAGACCCCGGTACTCGAACTCCACCGGGATCACCACCAGCGCCGTGTCCCGCGGCGCCACCTCGAGATCACGCTCCAGCCGCCCCTCGGTGAAATCGGCCCAGCCATCGCCGCCCGGCCCCCGGAGGTCCACGTCGTATGTCAACCCGCTCGCCCGGAGCTCGAAGGTATTGGGATTGTAGACGCTCAGGTGCACGTCCACCACTCCGCCGCTCAGCCCGATCGACGCCAGCCTCACCGCGCCGAGCCAGACCTCCGGCTGCTCGACCTTCGGCACACAGGCCGTCACGAGCCCCACCCACGCCATCACTCCCACCAGCACGCGTCCTCTCATACCTCTTCTACCCTCATCCCGCCCGCCTCGTTCACCCGCCATGGCCCGTGCCACACCCCACCCGGACCTCAGGTGTCATCACCCCCTCGCGCCCGCTCCGCCCACCACCGCAACCGCTCACCGATGCGTTTCTCGTGCCCGAACCCGCTGGGCTCGTAGAAGCGGCTCCCGCGGAGCGAGTCCGGCAGGTACTCCTGCGCGACGAAATGCTCCTCCGAGTCGAAGGCGTACCGGTAGTCCCTGCCGTAGCCCAGCTCCTCCATGAGGCGGGTGGGCGCGTTCCGGATGTGGAGCGGGACCCCTTCGGCCGGCGTGTCCCGGGCGGCGGCGCGCGCGGCGCCGAACGCCACGTACAGACGGTTGGACTTGGGCGCCGTCGCCAGGTAGACGGCGGCCTCCGCCAGCGCCAGGTCGCCTTCCGGTGAGCCCAGCATCCGGTACGCGTCCCGGGCCGCCACCGCCAGGCCGAGCGCGTTCGGATCCGAGAGCCCGATATCCTCGACGGCCATCCGGATCAGACGACGGGCGATGTAGAGCGGGTCCTCGCCCCCTTCCAGCATCCGGGCGAGCCAGTACAGCGCGCCGTCGGGACTGCTCCCGCGCACGGACTTGTGGAGCGCGGAAACGAGGTTGTAGTGCTCCTCGCCCCCCTTGTCGTAGCGGGCGACCCGGCGCTGGAGGGCCTCGCGGGCACACTCCCCGTCCACGCTCCCGCCGGCGCCCGCCAGGGTGGCGGCGGTCTCGAGCGCGTTGAGCGCGCGCCGGGCGTCGCCGTCCGCCTCGCGGGCGATGAGGGCGATGGCGTCGTCGTCGACCTCCAGATTCCGGCCGCCCAGCCCTCGCTCCGGGTCCGCCAGCGCGCGGCGCAGAATGGCGGCCAGGTGGTCCTCGGCGAGGGGCTCGAGCACGAACACGCGGGCCCGGCTCAGGAGCGCCCCGATCACCTCGAAGGACGGGTTCTCCGTGGTGGCGCCGATCAGGGTGACCGTCCCGGCTTCCACGTGCGGGAGGAAGGCGTCCTGCTGCGCCTTGTTGAACCGGTGGATCTCGTCGCAGAAGAGGATCGTGCGGCGGCCGGTCGCCCTCTGCCTGGCCTTCGCCTCCTTGATGATCGCCCGGACCCGCGGCACCCCTTCCGTGACGGCGCTGAACGGGACGAACGTGGCATCCGTCCGCTCCGCGATGATTCGCGCGATGGTGGTCTTCCCCGTGCCCGGCGGACCCCAGAGGATCAGGCTGCCGACCTCGTCCTTCTCGATGAGCTCCCGCAGCGCGCGGCCGGGGCCGAGCACGCTCTCCTGACCGACGAACTCGTCGAGGGTACGGGGTCGCATACGGGCCGCCAGCGGGGCGCCGGGATCCGGCTCGTCCGCCGCGCCGCGCCGGGCCTCCCGCCCCGCGCCCTCCCCGAACAACTCCAGCTCACTCATCCAGCCACTCCCGTCGCACCAGGTCCAGCAGTCGGTCGCGCTCGTTCAGGGCCGGCTCGTCCAGCACTCGCTCGACC
>JBKGZE010000181.1:0-5505 GCA_046545735.1 Gemmatimonadota bacterium
GGTCCTGTGGACGTGTCGACGCCACGGGCGGCACCGGGCACCGACCGCGCGTCGTCGGCCGCTCCCGAGCGGGCTGATCGGGCGGAGCGGGACGGAGCCGCCATCCCGCACGGCTCGCCGGGGGTCGGGTCCTCGCCGGCTGCCGGGGAGGCGGACGCCGCGTCGGCGGAGGCCGAGTCGGAGCCCGAGCGGACTCCCGTCGTCTGGGCGGAGCCGACGGAGCCGAGCCCGGTGGAGCCGGTGCCGATGGAGGCGCGCGTCCCGAAGCCCGAGGCGGTCCGGGGGATCTACGTGGGCGCGTGGTCGGTGGGCTCGCCGGGGCGGCTGGAGCAGCTGATCGCGCTGGCGGACGAGACGGAGATCAACGCGTTCGTGATCGACGTGAAGGACGTGACGGGCGAGGTGAGCCACGCGTCGCGGGTCCCGCTGGCGCGCCAGATCGGGGCGACACCGCAGGTGAAGATCGCGGACCTGCGGGGCACGCTGGCGCGGCTGCGGGAGCACGGGATCTACCCGATCGCGCGGATCGTGGTGTTCAAGGACCCGCTGCTGGCGACCGCGCGCCCGGAGTGGGCGATCGAGCGGGATGACGGCACGATCTGGGAGGACAACACGGGCGTCCCCTGGGTCGACTCGTACAACCGGAACGTCTGGGAGTACAACATCGAGCTGGCGCGCGAGGCGGTGGCGCTGGGGTTCAGCGAGATCCAGTGGGATTACATCCGCTTCCCGGACGTGCCCGGCTCCTACCTGGTGGAGGCGGTCTATCCTGCGCAGGAGGGGCGGTCCAAGACGGCGGCGATCCGCGAGTTCATGGCGTACACGCGCGAGCGGCTGGCCGACCTGGAGGTGCCCGTGACCGCCGACGTGTTCGGGATCACCACATCGACGCGGCTGGACATCGGGATCGGGCAGGTCTGGGAGGAGATGTCCGACGTGGTCGACGTCCTGCTCCCCATGGTGTACCCCAGCCACTATCCGGACGGGTCGTGGGAGTACGAGAACCCGAACGCGGCGCCGTACCAGATCGTGAAACGCGCGATGGACGACGCGGTGGCGCGGTCGCTCCTGATCGACGGTGCGGCGGCGATCCGGCCGTGGCTCCAGGCGTTCAGCATGGGCGAGCCGGCGTACGGGCCGCGCCATGTCCGGGCCCAGATCGACGCGGTCTACGACGCCGGTCTGCGGGAGTGGATCCTGTGGAGCCCGGGCGTCCGCTACAACCGCGAGGCGCTGGCGAGCGAGAGCGGCGTGGAGCCGTGGTTCGCGGGGATGGGCGAGTTGCTGTACGAGGAGGGGCTGCCCAGCGGCCCGGCGGTCGACGAGCCGCTGGGCAGCCCGGCCGACACGGTGGGCTCGGGCCGGTAGGTCCGCGTCAGGGCCGGGTCGACGGGTGCCTGCGCGCCGGGCCGAGGTGGCCCGGCGGACGCGCCCGCTCAGGCCAGCCCGACGAGCCGGACCAGCTTGAGGGCGTTGGTCGAGGTCGCGACCCCGTCCCGGAGCACGTAGTCGAAGGTCATGGGCGGCTCGTGGCCCTCGGGATGAACGGTCTCGCGGAAATGGACGGGCACGACGGCCTCCGCGAGCGGCGCCGCCGCGGCGAGTGCGAGGTCGTGGGTGGAGATGGCGCCGATGGCGCGTCTTTCCAGCAGGTGGGCCAGCACCTTGCGTACGGCCACCTGCCGCTCGGCGCTGTTGGTGCCGTGGAGGATCTCGTCCAGCAGGTAGAGGAGGACCCGTCCGTCCTCTCCGTTCGCTGCGTCCACCACCCGCTTGAGCTGCTGCAGCTCGGCCATGAAGAGGGAGACGCCCCGCTCCAGGGAGTCCTCGACCCGCATGCTGGTGCGGATCTCCAGCGGCGGGAGCCGCAGCCGGGCGGCGCAGACCGGCCCACCGGCCCGCCCCAGCACCGCGTTCACCCCCACTGCCCGGAGCAGTGTGCTCTTCCCGGACATGTTGGAGCCGGTGACCATGACGAACGTGCCGGGCGGTCCCACCACCAGGTCGTTCGGTACGCGCTCGTCGGGCGGGAGCAGCGGGTGGGCCAGGTCGCCGGCGACGAGGCGCGCGCCTGCGTCGTCGGGATCGAGCAGCTCGGGGAGCGACCAGCCGGGCTCGTCGTGCATGGGGGAGGCGAGTGCCGCCAGCGCATCGATCTCCGCGATCCGGTCGATCCATTCCCGGACGTGCCGTCCCGCCCGCCGCTGCCACCGCTCGAGCGCCCAGAGCACGTGGAAGTCCCAGAGGGTCGGCAGGTGGATGAGGACGTAGAACAGCCCGCCGTGACGGAGCTCGGCGAGCTCGGTGATCCACCCGAGGCGATCGAGCTGCCGGCGGGCGTCGCAGTCCTCGGTGAGGGCTGCCTGGACCGCCCGCAACGGGGGTGTCTCGAACTGCTGACCCTGGACCCGCTCGACGACAGTGGCCAGGCGACGGAGGCTCGCATCGCCCAGGGAGGCGCGGGCCAGGAGCTCGTGGATGCGCCGGCCGTACACGACGGCGAGCGCGCCGCCCGCCAGCAGGGTGGGGATCCACCAGGGCCGGGCGATGCTGTCGTCCAGGTGCAGCGCGAGCAGGATCAGGGTGGCGAAGGGGATGAGCCGGGCCAGCCAGAGCAGCCAGCGCCGTTCCAGCAGCCAGGGCTCGTCCTCGGCCCAGCCCAGGAACGCGTCCAGGGCGGCCCGGTCCGGGTCGCCGGCGAGCCGACCGGCCACCTGCAGGTCCTGCCGGAAGTCGAGCCGCGGCGCGAGCTCCCGGACCGCGTCCTGGCGCCGGCGGGCTTCCGCGACGGGGACGGGCTCGAGGAGGCAGCGGTGGAGCCGCTCCCGGCCCATGGCGGTGCCGGTGGTGGCGAGGAATCGGGCGAGGGATCCGTGGCCGAAGATGTCGAGGTCGTGGGCGTAGGCGTGGCCGGGGGGCGCGCTCTCGGGTACGCGGGGCAGGCGATCCCAGTCGCGCTGGAGTCGGGCCAGCCCTTCGTCGTTCACGGCGGCGATGGTGGCGTGCCAGCGCTGCCTCTGCGTGAGGCGGGCGTGGGTGGCGACCAGGACGAAGAACGCGAGGCCGGCGAGGGCGGTGAGGCCGAGGGCGAGAGGGGCGTGATCCGGCTGGAGCTCGGCCCAGACCAGGGCGGCGATTGCCAGGGCGAACGCCCCGAGTCGCAGGTTCGAGACGGTCCCCGCGGTCCGAGCGAGTCGGTCCCGCTCGGCCGTGGCTTCATCGCCTCGGGCCCGGTAACGGGCGGCTGTTTCGTGGATCACGGGCCTCGTGTGGCTGCCCGCCCCGGCGTCACTTGTCCAGACCTGCGAACCGGGGCCTGTGAAAGAGGAACCCCTGTGTGAGGTGGACCCCGATCTCCTTCACGGTCTCGAACTCCTCCCGCCGCTCGACGCCCTCCGCCACCACCATCGCCCCGTGGTCCTCGGCGAAGCGCACCAGGGTCTGCACCAGGTTCTGCTTCAGGAAGTTGGTGTCTATGCTGGAAATTAGCGAGATGTCGAGCTTGATGTAGTCGGGATCCAGGTTGGCGATGGACCCGAGCCCGGCGTAGCCGCTGCCCGCGTCGTCGACGGCGAAGCGGAAGCCCCGCTTTCGGAAGGTGGCGAGGTACTCCTTGAACTGGGGGTAGTCGCTGATGGCCGTGCGCTCGGTGATCTCGAGGACCACCCGCTCCGGGTGCTCCAGGCCCAGCATCTCGGGGGTCAGGTCGCGGAAGTGGGGGTCGTTGAAGTCGTGGGGATCCACGTTCAGGAAGAGGTACTGCCCGTCCTCGAGCTCGCCGGCGATGCCCTCGACCGCGCGGTGGCGGAGGAGGCGGGAGAGCTCCCACAGCAGGTTGGCCTCGCTGGCGACATCGAGGAGGACCTCGGGGGACCGGAGCCCTGGCCGGCGGCCGCGGGCGAGGGCCTCGTAGCCGTAGACCTCCTCGGTCTCGGTGACGATGATGGGGTGGTACTCCATGAACACGGCGCCCTCGCGGAGGAGCGTCTTGAGGTCGCTGATCTTGCGGCTCCGCTCCCACTCCTTCGCGCCCCGGGCGGCCTGCGATGCCTCGCGGATCCCGCGGTAGATGAGCCGCTCCACGCGGATCTTCGGGTTCTGGAAGACCGTGGTGGCGCCCACGTAGATGCCGCAGAGCGAAGCGATGTCCTCGGAGTGGTCGTCCTCCAGCCTGGCTCGGAGGAAATCCTCCAGGCGCTGCGTCAGCTGCTTGAGCACACGCTCCGGCTGCTCGCTCTCCCGGACCCGGGGGTGCTCGGTGAAGAGGATGAAGTCGTCGTCGCCGATATGGCTGACCATCATCAGGTTCTCCGAGTCCGGGTGATGGCGTCGGTAGAACTGCTTGACGCCGTCCGCCGTGGACTCCAGCACCCCGTCCAGCTTCTGCCAGCCGTAGATCTCCTCGATCTTCTCGTACCAGACGAACTGGATGTAGAGGATGGTCAGCTCGCCCCGGCTCTCGAGGATGTCGCGGGCCCGCTCCAGCATGACGGGCAGCGTCGGGAACCCGGTCAGCCGGTCGTGGAGGAGCTCCTCGTAACGGAGGAGCTCGGCGACCTCCCCTTCGGTGTCGTGGCCGGTGAGGGCGGCGCCGATCGCACGCTGCCGCGCCGTCCCGAGCCGGGCCTCCATCTCCTCGTTGTCGGCGGGGAGGAGTACCCAGTCGTGGGCGTGGGCCAGCGCCCGGGCGTCGCACTCTTCCATGGTCCGGCACGCCACCACCAGCGCGGCGCCCAGCTTCGATGCCTCCCGCGCCGGCTCGTCGAGACACCCGTCCTCCGGCATCTCCACGAACAGGACGTCCGCGTCCGCCAGGACCGGATCGCCGCCACCATCGGTCAGTGCCCGCCCCGCGCGTACGATCCCGCTCCCCTCCCGGGCCCGGGCGCCGGCACCCACGGCGTCGACGACCTCGGCCTTCATTCGCTTCGCCACCCCCATCAGCTGCTGGCGCAGGTCGGGATCAGCGATCCGACACAGGATCTTCACGACAGCTTGGCCCGCGCCTCCAGGTTCTTCTCGACCCGCGTGGCCAGCTCGTCGAGCCGGATGGGCTTCACGATGTAGTCGTCGGCACCCGAGCGCAGCCCTTCCTGCTTGTCGCTGAACCCGCTCCGCGCCGTCAGCATGACGACCCGGGTGTTCCCGTGCTCCGGGTGGTTCTTGATGACGCGGGCGACCTCCCAGCCGTCCATGCCGGGCATCATCACATCCAGCAGGACCAGGGCGGGCTCGACCTCCTCCACCCTGGCCAGGCCGCTCTTGCCGTCCCGCGCGGTATACACGTCGTAGCCCTTCGACTCGAGGAACGTCCGGACGATGTCGAGGGAGTCCGGGTCGTCGTCGACGATGAGTATGGTCGTGGTCATGGATTCGCCCCGTTGCACCTGGGACCGGGGCGGTGCCCGGTCGTTGCTCGGGAGGTAATGGGGGCAAGAAGCGAGCCGGGGGGCTCGGCCTTCGGCCTCGCAAATGGCCGCTGGCGCGGCAAATGGGGCGGCTGCG
>JBKGZE010000182.1:0-5444 GCA_046545735.1 Gemmatimonadota bacterium
GCACCACCTGCTCACGCGTGCGACCCCGCTGGGTCACCTGTACCCCCGGCACCATCCGCAGCACGTCCGTCGGGCTCATCCCGGCCCAGCGCTCGAGCTCCTCACCGTAGAAGAAGACCCCCATGCCCATCCGCTCGCCCATCTGCCGGCGGCGGTGGAACTCGGCGATGTCGGGGCTCATGGTCGACCATTCCGCCACGACTACGATGGGCTCGTCCAGCTCCACCGGCTCGACCGCCATGCGGACCTCGAGTCTCAGCGCTCGCTGGTCTTCGATCTCGAGGGGGTGGGAGACCACGCGGCCGTAGCCGATCAGCGCGGCGGCCACTCGCCACACGCCCGGCTCCGGGGCGACGAGGCGGAAGGTGCCCGTGCTGTCGGACAGGGCGGTGTCGGCGGGCGGTCCCTCGGCTCCGAGGAGCGTGAGCTCGACGGCGTTCAGCGGCTCTTCGGATTCGTGGGAGACGACCCGGCCCTCGACGATCTGGGCGGCCAGTGCCGCCGGCGCGCCGGCAAGCGCGCCGGCGCCGATCAGGATCATTGCGGCCGTGTGGAATCTCATGCGTGCACCTGTGCGGGGCACCCGGGAAACGTCCGGCGCGGGGCGATCGTGACGCCTGGACCGGACCGCGGGGCACGGTTCCGCTGAGGTGCGGCAGCGGGGCGGAGCACGGTGCGGGAGTAGGATCAGGCCGCCGGAAGGCGGACGACGAACGTGGCCCCGGGCTCGTCGCTGTGGGCGAGCGCCAGGTCTCCGTCCATGATCTCGGTGACGGCCCTCGCGATGGCGAGGCCCAGGCCGAAGCCGCCGCCGGCGTGGCCGAGCCTGCGATACGGCTCGAAGATGTCCTCGGACCAGTCCGGATCGATGCCCGGTCCCTGATCGCTCACGCGGATCACCACGCGCTCGGGTGGGCCGGGCTCGTGGGCGGCGCGGATCCGGATCGCGGTTCTGGCGGGGGAGAACTTGATCCCGTTGTCGAGGAGCTGGACGAGGACCTGCCGGAGCCGGTCGGCATCGGCGAGCGCTACCAGCTCGGGCGGCGCCTCCACGTCCAAGGTGATGCCCGCCTCCCGGGCCCGGAGCTCGACGATCTCGATGGCTTCCGTGATCACGCGCCCGACGTGCACGGGGCCGCACTGGAGCTGGAGCTGGCCGGCGGCGAGGCGGCTCATCTCGAGGGCGTTCGTCACCAGTGCGCTCAGGTGGCCCGCGATGGCCTCGAGCCGCTCGAGGGCCGCCTGCTGGCCTTCGGTGACCGGGCCGTAGGTCCCGGCCTGGAGCAGGTGGATGTATCCCCGGAGCGAGCTGAGTGGGGAGCGCATGTCGTGTCCCACGATCCTGAGCGCCTCCTCGCGACGGGCCTCCTGCTCCTCCAGCTCGTGGATCCGGCGCTCGGTGCGTCGCGCCTCCTCCTCGCCGGCCGCCGCCAGCGCGACCGACGCCTGGTCGGCGAGGGCGGAGAGGAGCCATTCGGCGCGCTCGTCCTCGGAGTCCTCACGCGTCATCACCGCGAGCAACCCGGTCACGCGGCTGCGGACCACCAGCGGGACGCCGAGGAAGCGCTCGGAGGCCTCGGGGCCGAACAGAGCGTTGAGGCGCTCGATCAGCGTCTCGTCCAGCGGCTCCCGGAAGCGGTCGACGGTCTCGGGGTCCACGCCGCGCGCGGCGCGAACCCGGAGGAGGTCGGACTGGTCGCGGAGCAGCAGGACGGCCCGGGGCGCGCCCAGAAGCTCGCACGCGGTGTCGACGGTGATGTCGAGGACGTCGTCTACGCTGGCGGCGTACGTGAGGGCCCGGCTGACCGCGGTCAGCCGCTCGAGGTCCACGAAGTCCCTGCCGTGCTGGCTGATCACGGCCGCTCCCGGCCTTCCAGCTCGAGGCCCCGGCTCGTGATCGTGAACGGCACCGGCTCCAGCGGGTGCGCGCTGCCCCGGGCCTTGACGATCCGGAGCCGCCGGCGCGGTGGGTTCGCATCGAGGTCGGTGGCGAGCGAGATCAGGGTATCCGAGATGGCGCTGAGGCGCGCCTCCTCTGGGCCTACCCGAGGCCAGTCCGGCGTGTGGTGTGTCTCGAGGGTCAGCACGCTCGTGATTCCCCTCTCGGCGAACTGCTGGCCGGTGGCGTAGATGTAGTCGTGGAACCGCTCGTGGCTCGGGGCCGCGAGGCGCAGGTCACGCAATCCGTCGATCACGACGCGCCGGATCCCGTGTTCGTGGACGGTACGGAACAGCTCAACCACGACCGCGTCGATCTTCAGCTCGACGGGGGAGGCGTATTGCAGGCGGAGGCCGTGCCGGACAGACGCGTCGAGGTCCACTCCCATCCGGCGGATGGTCCGGCCCAGCTGAGTCGGGTTCTCCTGGAAATTGACATAGAGGGAGGGCTCCCCCTCGCGCACGCCCTCCAGCGCGAACCCGAGTCCGAAGGTGGTCTTCCCCGCACCGGTCGGCCCCACGACGAGGGTGGAGCTGCCCCGCCAGAATCCGCCCTCGATGAGGCCGTCCAGCCCGGGGACGCCCGTGGTCACCCGCTCGGCGGCCAGCTCGTACGAGGGCGGTGTCCGGGGCGTGACCAGCCGCGGGTAGACCTCGAGGCCGGACCGGGTGATGGTGAAGGCGTGGAGCCCCTCCTCGTAGTCGCTTCCCCGCAGCTTGAGCACGCGCAGGTACCGCTCGTCCGACTTCTCCGACCCGTGCCGCGCCAGCTGGACGATCCCGTCGGCCACGGCGAACTCGGGGTACGTAGCGACCTGGTCGGACGCGTACTCGCCGATTAGGAACGTGGTCACGTCGTAGGCGGCGAGCAGCCCGCCGAGCTCGGCGGACAGGCGCCGCATCTCGGAGGGATCCCTCGCCAGGTCGTGGATCGCCTTGAACGAGTCGATGACGAGCAGGGTGGGGCGCTGCTGCCGGATCACCGCGCCCACTTTGTCCAGGACGCAGCCGACGCCGTTCTCGAGGATGGCGTCTCCGATGTCCTCGTAGACGACGGCATCCAGCATCATCGTCTCATCGTAGAACCGGAAACCCTGCAGGTACGTCAGGACCTTGGCGAGGGGCTCGGAGAGCGTAGAGAGGTAGACCGCCGGGCGGTCGCCGCCGGCGTTGTGGAAGAGGAGCTGCTGGGCGAAGATCGTTTTCCCGGTACCCGGCTCGCCCATGACGATGTTGATGGAGTGCGCCGGGAAGCCGCCGTGGAGGACCTCGTCGGCCTGGGGCTCCCCGGTGCTGATCCGGCTCGTCTCCACCAGCACGCTCTCGTCGGTCATGCGACCTCTCTCATGGCGAGTAGCTTCTGAACGGTTCGTACGAGGGACTGGTCCGCCAGGGGCTTGCGGAGGAAGGCGTCCGCGCCGGCCTCGCGGGCGCGCGCCTCGGCCGCCAGAATGCTGAAGATCAGGACGGCGGTGCCACGGAGGTCGGGGTCCTCCTTGATCTGCCGGCAGACGGCCAGGCCATCCAGACGCGGGACGAGGATCTCGGTGATGACCACGTCCGGGCGCATCGCGCCGACCAGGTGGAGCGCTTCAGCGCCATCCAGGGCGAATTCCACCCGGAACCCCGCCTCGCGAAGGAAATACGCCTCCAGCTCCCGGACGTGGGGGTCTCGCTCGACGACGAGCAGGACGGCGCTTCCGCTTTCGCGGGCCTCCGGAGGTGCGGGAATGACTCGCTCCCGGGTGAGCGTGATGGGACCTGATCCGGGGATGGTAGTATCGGGAGTCGTTCTCCACCATGCAAGATCAGGCGACATCACGCCGGGCCCGACCGTGGCTTCTATCCGATCTCGGCGCGGATGACGGCCAGCGTCTCCGCCGGATCCGTTCCCAGCCCGAGCTGGCGGTGCACCACCTCGCCCTGCCTGTTCAGGACCGTGATCAGGTTGCTGTGGACCCATTCGCCCGGGGCCGTCTCCCGGTACTGCACGCCGAGCAGCGCGGCCAGCTCCAGGATGCCGCCCTCGTCCGCGGTCAGGAGCGTCCACCGGCCGGAATCGAGCCGGCTCCCGGCGGCGAACGAGGCGAGCCGCTCGGGGGTGTCGCGCTCGGGGTCGATCGAGACCAGCACGAAGCCGACACCATCGCCGAGATCAGGACCCAGCTCCCCCTCGATGCGTTTCATGTCGACCATGATCCGGGGGCAGGCGTACGCGCAGCTGGTGTAGACCATCGCCACCACCTGCACGCGCCCGGCGAGCGAGCGGAGGGGGCGCTCGGTCCCGGTCTGGTCGGTCCAGGTGGACTCGACGTGGTAGACCGAGAAGTCGCTCGGCTCGGCGGCCGGGATGGTCCGGTGCGCGGTGGCGTCGTGGGACGATCCGGGCGCGCCTGCGTCCTCGGCATGGCCTGCGGAACGGTGGACGGTGGCGTGCTGGCCCTGGCCCGCTGCGTCGAGGGCAGTGTCGTGGGCGGCGTCGCCGCGGTGCTCCGGGGGCGCCGCATCAGAGCGTCCGCACGCGGCCAGGGCCATGAACAGCGCGGCCAGTGCGACCCACAGCGCCCGCTCGAACCAGAGGGCGCGCCGGTCGGTGCCGTGCCGTCCCCGTGCCGGGGCGCTGGTCTGTCTCGTGTCCATCGGGTCCCTCCGGTCGTGTGTCATGGTCCGTCCGTGGCGCAGCGGAACCCGAGGGCGGCCGAAGTGGACCGGCCCTTCAGGCTCGCGCGGAACGCGTAGCGCAGGAACGCGGCGTAGTTCTCGACGTCCGTGGCGCCCTCCGCCCCGGCCGCGCAGTAGAGCTTGTCGTCGCGCTGGCTGGTGCCCCGGGAGTCGGTCCCGACGGTCACGGTGTTGAAGTCGCGGATCCACTCCCAGACGAGCCCGTGGAGGTCGTGGATGCCGTAGACGTTCTCGAACGTGGACCCGACGGCGGGCGGGGTGTCCGGCCGCTGGGTGTAGAGGTCGAGGATGCGGGCCTTGTGCGCCGGGTCGCGCATGGCGTCGGCGCGCCGCTCGTCGGCCCGGGCCGCGTACTCCCACTCGTCCACCGTGGGCAGGCGCCTGCCTTCCCAGCCGCAGTACGCCCGGGCAGCGAACCACGAGACCTGGGTCACCGGGGCCTCGGCCGCGCCGCCGGGGACCAGGTCGGACGACCAGTCGTCGAGGTACCGCGCGTCGGCGAAGACGGGCTTCACCCGGCCGCGCCGCCACTCGGGGTTGGCCTCTACGAAGGCGGCGAAATCGCTCCGGGTGACCGGGAACACGTCCATCCGGAACGGCTCCACCCGCACCGCGGCGGTGTCGGGGGCGTAGAGCGGCAGGTAGCTGCCCGCCGGTACGCTCGCCATGGGCCGGTCGGCCGGCCTCGCGCGCCGGCTGGCCTGCGCGTGCTCGTCTGCGTCACGGGCCGGCGCGGGCGCCGGTGTTTCGGCTGCCGCGGGGAGGGTCGACGCCGGGGCGGGCGCCACGGGGGTCGTCGGCGCCGTCGTCAGCGCCTCCGGACC
>JBKGZE010000183.1:0-5440 GCA_046545735.1 Gemmatimonadota bacterium
TCCCCAAGGTGTTCGCGCAGATCCGGGCCCGGACGGGCCGGGACTTCGCGCGCTACAAGCGGAGCACCATCCTCCGGCGGATCACGCGGCGGATGCAGATCCGGCGGGTCGAGGAGCTGGAGGACTACCTGGAGCTCCTGCGCGGGGATGCGGGCGAGGTGAGGTCGCTGGCGGACGACCTGCTGATCACCGTCACCAGCTTCTTCCGGGACCCGGAAGTGTACGAGGCGCTGGAGAAGGAGGTGATTCCGGCGCTGTTCGAGGGTCGTACGGCCGACGACATGCTCCGGGTCTGGAGCGTGGGGTGCGCGACGGGCGAGGAGGCGTATTCGCTGGCGATGCTGCTGGTGGAGGAGGCGGGCCGCCGCGATTCGCCGCCGCGGATCCAGGTGTTCGCGAGCGACCTGCACGACCATTCGCTGGAACAGGCGCGTCAGGGGTTCTACCCGGGCGACATCGCCACGGACGTGAGCGCGGAGCGGCTGAAGCGGTTCTTCACCGAGGAGGACGGGGGCTATCGGATCCGACAGGATCTGCGGGAGCTGGTGGTGTTCTCGCCGCACAACCTGCTCGGCGACCCGCCGTTCTCCAGGATGGACCTCATCTCCTGCCGGAACGTCCTGATCTACCTGGATCGGGCGGTGCAGCCCGACGTGGTGGACCTCTTCCACTACGCCCTTCGGGACGCGGGATTCCTGGTTCTGGGCACGTCGGAGACCGTGGAGGGCCAGGAGCTGTTCCAGGTAGTGGACAAGAAGCGCTGCATCTACCGGCGACGGAACGTGCCCGCCCCGGAGCCGCGTCTCCCGGTCTTCCCGCTCGCCGGCCTGGCGCAGCGGGGACGGCGGGAGGGATCGGCCGGTCAGAAGGCGCCCACGGACTACAGCGAGCTCCACCAGCGGATCATCGAGCGGCACGGCCCGCCCAGCGCATTGGTGAGCCCCGACGACCGCGTCGTCCACCTCTCCCACCACGGCGGCCGCTACCTGATGCACCCGGGCGGGGAGATCACCAGCAACGTCTACCGGCTTGTCCGCGACGAACTCCGGATCGAGCTGCGCTCCGCGCTGCACGAGGCTCGCAGGCGGGGCGCGCCGGTGCGGACCCGACCGCAGGAGGTCCGGTTCAACGGCGACACGGCCGAGGTCATGATGGAGGTCCGTCCCGCGCTGGAGCCGGGGCAGGAAGGCTACGTGCTCGTCCTGTTCGCCGAGCGGCCGGCCGCCAGCGGCGGAGGTACGGGGACGGAGGTCGACGGCCTCTCGTCTCTGGACGTGGACGGGGTCGTCTCGGAGACGGAGCTCCAGCACGCGCGCGACCAGCTCCAGTCCATCATCGAGGAGTACGAGACGAGCCAGGAGGAGCTGCGGGCGTCGAACGAGGAGCTGCAGAGCTCCAACGAGGAGCTCCGCTCCACGATGGAGGAGCTGGAGACGAGCAAGGAGGAGCTCCAGAGCATGAACGAGGAGCTCCAGACCGTCGCCCAGGAGAACCGGCACAAGGTCGAGGAGCTGAGCCAGCTCTCGGGCGACCTCCAGAACCTGCTCTCCGCCACGGAGATCGCCACCCTCTTCCTGGACCGCGAGATGCGGATCGTACGGTACACGCCTCGGGTGGCAGAGCTGTTCAACGTGCGCCCGGTCGACCGCGGCCGGCCCGTGGGCGACCTGACGCACCGGCTCCGGTACCCCGAGCTCCAGGAGGATGCCCGCCGCGTGCTGGAGCGCCTGATCCCCATCGAGAGGGAGGTGAGGGACGAGGAAGGCCGCTGGTTCCTCACCCGGGTGCTCCCCTACCGCAGCCGGGAGGACCGGATCGAGGGCACCGTCGCCACGTTCGTGGAGATCACGGAACGGAAACGGGCGGAGGAGGAGCTGCGGGACGAGCGGGTGTACGCCGAGAGCATCGTCGAGACGCTCCACGAGCCGCTGCTGGTGCTGCACCCCGACCTTCGGGTCCGGAGCGTGAACCAGGCGTTCTACGACCACTTCGAGGTCCGCCGCGATGAGACGATCGGGCGGAAGATCTACGATCTCGGCAACGGCCAGTGGGACATCCCCGAGCTGCGTACCCTGCTCGAGGACGTCCTGCCCGACAGCAAGGTCTTCAACGACTATGAGGTCCGCCACACGTTCGAGGACATCGGCGAGAAGGTGATGCTGCTCAACGCCCGACGCCTCGACCACGTCCAGCTCATCCTTCTCGGGATCCGCGACATCACCGAGCACAAGAGGTGGGAGCAGGCGCTGCGCGAGAGCGAGGAGCGATTCCGGCACTTCGGCGAAGCGTCCTCCGACGTGCTGTGGATCCGCGACGCCGAGACCCTGGAATGGGAGTACCTGAGCCCGGCGTTCGAGGCGATCTACGGCCGCCGGCGCGAGGACGCACTCGGGCCAGACGACTTCCACACCTGGCTCGACCTGATCGTCCCCGACGACCGGGAGGTGGCCCGCGCCGCGGTGCAGCGGGTGCGCTCGGGGGAGCGGGTCACCTTCGACTACCGCATCCGGCGGCCGGATGGTGAGGTGCGCTGGCTGCGCGACACCGATTTCCCGATCCGGGACGGCGAGGGCGTGCGTCACATCGGCGGGATCGGCCAGGACGTGACGGAGCAGAAGGAGACGGAGGAGGCGCTTCGACAGTGGAATGAGAGGCTGGAAGAGAGGGTGGAGGAGCGGACGCGAGAAGTCCGTGATCTGGCGGAGACGCTGTCGATGGCGGAGCAGGAGGAGCGGCAACGCCTCTCACACCTGCTCCACGACGACCTCCAGCAGCTCCTGTACGGCATCCAGATGAAGGTCACCCTCGCCCTCGAGAAGGCCGGGCGCGGCGACCCGGAGGCTGCCGTCGAGCAGGGGCGGCGGAGCCTGGAGCTGCTCGAGCAGGCGATCACCCGCACCCGCCAGCTCACGGTGGACCTGAACCCTCCGATCCTCGAAGGCGAGGGGCTCGTGGCCGCGATCGAGTGGCTGCGAACCCAGATGCGGGACCTGCACGGCCTCGAAATCGAAATCCACGCCGCTCACGACGTGGAGGTGTATTCGCCCGAAACCCGCGTCCTCCTGTTCCAGATCGCGCGGGAGCTGCTGTTCAACGTGGCCAAGCACGCGGACACGGACCGGGCGGTGGTCGAGGTCGTGCAGGAGGACGGTCGGGTGCGGGTCAGCGTGGCCGATCAGGGGAAGGGGTTCGATCCGGAAATCCTGTCCTCCGCCAAGCGGAGGCGGGGGGGCCTCGGCCTCTTCAGTGCCCGGGAGCGGCTGCGGATGCGGGGTGGCGGGCTGAACATCGAATCCGTTCCTGGCAACGGGACCCGGATCGTCGCCTATGCTCCGCTGACGCCGGCCTCGTAGTTCTCGCCGGAGTCGTAGTCCAGCTTCCTGCGCAGCCCATCCGACAGGTAGATCTCCCCGCTCAGCACCTGCCGGATGGCGACCGGCAGATCTGCGGGGTTCCCTTTCAGTACGTAGCCCCGGGCGCCGGCCGCGAGCGCCTTCCCTACGTACGTGCGCTCGCCGTGGCCCGAGAGGATCACGCACGGCGTGCCCCATCGGGCCTGGATCTCCTCCACCAGCTCCAGGCCGCTCCGCCCGGGCAGCGACAGGTCCACCACGACGACATCCGGACCCGCCGGCTCCAGCTCCTCCGAGGCCGTTTCCGCGTCGCCGGCCTCGCCGCAGAGCTCGAGGTCGGGGCTCAGGGCCAGGTAGTCCCGGAGCGTTTCACGCATGACCGGGTGGTCCTCGACGATGTAAACACGTGTGGGCATCAGCGGCCTCTCGCGGGTTCAGCAAGGCTGGCGGACAGACGAATGACGATGCAAAATGTGGCCCCTCCCGGGCACCGGACGAGGTCCGTGCCCTCGCGGCGCCCTCCGCGACGGCTCCTCCTACCCTACCCGCCGATCAGGGCCCCCGGACCGGGGGCGTGGACCCGACCGGTCGGTGCGGCGCGGTCGGCGCGGTCGGCGCGGTCGCGACGCGCGGCTCCGGCAGCCGGATCCGCCGTCGGAGCGCGGCGAACCGGGGATCGGAGCGGATCCCCTCGAACCGGGGCCAGCCATCCATGAGGAGCAGCCAGTCATCGCGCATGGCGTCCGCCCGATCCAGGCAGCGGAACGCGTCTTCGGCCTCGCCCAGCGCAGGGGGTCCTCCATCGGCCGCTCGAAGCTGTCCGCCCAGAGGTGCCGCTCCGGAGGCGTGGCCAGGAGCTGAGCCGTGGCCCGGAGCCGATCCCCGGACTGCAGGACGGTCCCCTCCACCACCCGGTCGACCCCCAGCTCCCTCGCTATGGCCTCCAGGCTGTGCTCGCCCCGTCCGTACCGCTGGGTGGAGGTTCGGGAGACGAGCGCCAGTCGCGTCCTTCGCGCCAGCTCCGTGATCAGCATCTCCGTAAGCCCCTGGGCGAACCATCTCTCGGAGTCCGCTCCTGTCAGGCTGGCGAAAGGAAGCACGGCCAGGGAATGCGCCCCGTCCTCCGGATCACCGGTCACGGGAACGGCCGGATCGAGGCCCTGGTGGTCGTCGCCCTCGGCCCGCGCCACCGCGCCGGCGCGTACCGCCGCCACGAGCGCGCGGGTGCCCGTGTCCGGCTCCAGGTCCAGCTCCCGGTCCAGCCGTGCGGCCAGCGCCTCGTACTCCCTGACCGCCCCGCCCCGGTCTCCGCCCTCCGCCAGCAGCCGGATCAGCGTGCGACCGGCACGCTCGTCGCACGGCACCACCTCCACCACCCACCGGGAGTATTCGAGAGCACGCGGATGGTCTCCCTCCGCTTCGGCCCGCCGCACCAGCGCCGCCCCGGCCGCCACCGCCTTCCGCCGCAGGCGATCCCGCGTCTCGTCCAGCCACCGCTCCCATTCGGGACCGCAGCCGGCATGGAACCCGGCCATGAATTCGCCGCCGTACAGCTCGACCGCCGCCTCCAGTCGACCCTCGACGATGGCCCGTTCGAACTCCACCGCGTCGCACCGGAGCCGATCCGGGTCCACTCCCACGCCGCGCTGCCCGCCCACGATCACGCCCCCGCCGAACTCCTTCCGCAGGTGGTACAACGTCTGGCGGAGAGAGCGGCGGGCGTGGGCGTCGTCGCGCTCCGGCCAGAGCAGGGACAGGATCGAGTCGCGGAAGACCAGCGTGCCCGGTCGCCCCACGGCCAGGTAGGTCAGGAGCGCGAGCCGCTTCGGTCGCGTCACGAGCGGGTGCGGCGACGGACCGCCCGTCGGGGCGCTCAGCCGAACCGAGCCCAGCGTGGTCAGACTCAGCATCGATCGGCATCCGGGTAGACGGGCGGATAGACAGGCCGGGGACGTCCTCGGGCTATAGTCACCTCTCGGGCCCGCCCACGCAATGCCGGGCCGGCCCGCCGCGGGGCTGGTTCCCCGTCTCCCCATCGCATGAAAGAGAGATCGCCATGAGGCCTGTGACCCGGAAGGATCCCGCCG
>JBKGZE010000184.1:0-5400 GCA_046545735.1 Gemmatimonadota bacterium
AACTACCGGCCCGAACCCCCGCCCCGCGGGGTTCTCGACGGAGCGAAGCGACCGTCGAGAATCGAACCCGCGCCCCGCGCGGTCGACGCGGGAGCGCAGCGACCGCCGTCGATCGACCCCCCGCGAAGCGGGGTCGACGCGGGAGCGCAGCGACCGCCGTCGATCGAACCCGCGCCCCGCGCGGTCCTCGCGGTCGCAACGCGACCCGCGAGGATCGAACTCGACCCCTCAACCCCGCCGCGCCCCCTCGCCCCCCAGGTACCCGTTCTCCTCCAGGTACTCGATGACCTCCGCCACGCACTCCTCCACCGACCGCTCCCCCGTCCGGACCCTGACCTCCGGATCCGCGGGCTCCTCGTACGGCGCGTCGATCCCCGTGAAGTTCGGGATCTCCCCGGCCCGCGCCTTCTTGTACAGCCCCTTCGGGTCCCGCTCCTCGCAGACCTCCAGCGGCGCGTCCACGTGGACCTCGATGAAGTCCCCGTTCCCCATGATGGCCCGCACCCCGTCCCGGTCCGCGCGATAGGGCGAGATGAACGCCGTGAGGACGATGGTCCCCGCGTTCGTGAACAGCTTGGCCACCTCGCCGATCCGGCGGATGTTCTCCGTCCGGTCCTCCGGGCTGAACCCCAGGTCCCGGCTGAGCCCGTGGCGGACGTTGTCGCCATCGAGGATGAACGTCTTGCACCCCCGGTGGAAGAGGGCCTCATCGAGGGACCTGGCGAGGGTGCTCTTGCCGGAGCCGCTGAGGCCCGTGAGCCAGAGCGTGACGCCACGGTGGCCCTGCGCCGCCTCGCGGTCGTGCCGGCTCACGGAGCCTTTCACCCAGTAGATGTGCTTGGAGGTCGGCATAGTGGTCTGAGGTCGTTGGGAGTGAAAAGTAGACTGATCAACACAGAGGACACAGAGGAACAGTGGCACACAGAGGGCTTCGCCGCGGAGGACGAAGCCACCCGGCGAAAACCAGATTGTGTCTTCTTCTCTGTGTTCCTCTGTGTTGCTCCGTGTGCTCTGTGTTATCGCTGTTGAGAACGTGTGCGCCGCCGGACTTCCCTCGCTACGCCCGCTCGCTCTCCGCCGCGTCGTAGTGTGGCCGGATCACGTCGAGCACCCGGCCGTGGATGCCCGGCGCGGTGGCCAGGATCCCGTGCGGCTGCCGCGTGTCGGGCTTGTTGTACCGGAGGCGGTCGCCCCGGCAGTCGGTGACCTCGCCGCCGGCCTCCCGGAGGATGACCTCGGGGGCGCAGGTGTCCCATTCCTTGAGATACGGCACGGGGTGGACGTAGAGGTCGCGCTCGCCGGCGGCGATGAGGGCGCACTTGATCCCGACGGAGCCGCTGGGCCGCACGTCGGCGACGCCCAGCGCGTCGGACATGGCGTCGATGAGCGGGTCCGAGTGGGACCGTGAGCCGACCATCCGGAGCGCGTCCATCCGGGCGGGCGCGGGCTCGAGGCGCTCGGATCTCCCGTCGCGCTCGACCCACGCGCCGGCCCCGGCGGCGGCGCGGTAGAGGGTGTCGCCGTCGGGGAGGTAGACGACGCCGAGGACCGGCTCACCGTCGACCACCAGGCCGATCATGATGGAGAACTCGCCGTTCTCCGCCAGGAACTCCTTGGTCCCGTCCAGCGGGTCGACGATCCACACGCGGCGGGCGTCGAGCCGGGAGCGGTCGTCGCGGGACTCCTCGGAGAGGATGGCGTCGCCGGGGAAGGCCTCGCGGAGCCCGGGGACGATCACGCCATTCGCGGCGTGGTCGGCCTCGGTGACGGGGGAGCCGCCCTTCTTGATCTCCGCGCTGGCGCTGCCGTAGAACGCCATGGCGGCGTCGCCCGCGGCGCGGGCCAGGCGCGCGGCCACGTCCAGCTCGCGCCGGAGCCCGATCTCTCTGGATGTCATCGGTCGGATCCCTGCGAGTAGAGCGAATGCCGGCGAATGACGTCCTCCACCGGCGACGGCACAAGGTACCGGATCCGCCGGTCCTCGGCCACCCGGCGGCGGATCGCCGTGGACGACAGCTCGATGGCCGGCACCTCCACCATGAGCACCGGCCACGGCAGCCCGGACGGCACGTCCTGGCCCGAGCGGGCGAAGGCGGCGATGGTGGCGAGGGCCGCGATCTCGTCCGGCTCGCGCCAGGTCTCCAGCTCCGCCAGCTGGTCCGCGCCCACGGCCAGGTAGAGCTCGGCGTCCGGGTGGGCCCGGCGGAGCTCCCGGAGCGTGTCCACCGTGTACGACGGCCCCTCCCGACCCAGCTCGAGCTCGCTGACCTCGAAGCGGTCGTCGCCGGCCACGGCCGCCCGGAGCATCTCGAGCCGCAGCGCCGGCGGCGTGACCGCGCGGTCGCGCTTGTGGGGCGGGACGGCGGCCGGCACGAGGAGGAGCCGGTCGAGGGCGAGCTGCGCGTGCAGCTCCTGGGCGGCGATCAGGTGGCCGAGGTGCGGCGGATCGAAGGTCCCGCCGAAGACGCCGAGCCTCACGACCGCCCTCCCGGCCCGGAGCCGCCGTCCGGCGTCGGCCCGGCGCCCGCCGCGGGCGCACCGCCCGGGTACGGCGGCAGCCGCGCCGGGTCGATGTCCCGGAGGAGCGGCGCGGCGGCGTCCTTGTCGGACAGGACGGGCGCGGCCACGGGCCAGTCGATGCCGAGCTCCGGGTCGTCCCACCGGATGGCGGCATCGCCGGCCGCGTGGTACGCGCGGGTGCACTTGTACGAGAAGACCGCGCTCTGCGAGAGGGCGACGTACCCGTGGGCGAAGCCCTCGGGGATCCACAGCTGGTGCCCGTTCTCCGCGGACAGCGTGGTGGCGTACCACCGGCCGAAGTGGGGCGAGCCGCGGCGGACGTCCACGGCCACGTCCCAGACCTCGCCCTGGAGCGCCATGACCAGCTTGCCCTGGGGCTCCGGGTACTGGTAGTGCAGCCCGCGCAGCACCCCGCGGGTCGAGACGGCGGCGTTGTCCTGGACGAAGTCGGCCGGGAGCCCGGCGTCGACGTAGCGCTCTCGGCGCCAGGTCTCGAGGAAGCGGCCCCGGTCGTCGCGGAAGACACGGGGTCGGATCAGCAGGATGCCCGGGAGCGGCGTCGCGGTCACGTCCATCGGGCGGGCCGCTCCAGCAGCTGGACGAGGTAGTCGCCGTACCCGCTCTTGCGTAGGGGCCCGGCCAGGCGGCGGAGGTGGTCGGCGTCGATCCAGCCCATGCGGTACGCGATCTCCTCGGGGACGGCCACCTTGAGCCCCTGCCGGGCCTCGATGGTCTCGATGAACGCCGACGCCTCATGGAGCGACTGGTGGGTGCCGGTGTCGAGCCAGGCGAAGCCGCGGCCCAGGACCTCCATGTGGAGGGCGTCGCGCGCGAGATAGTCGAGGTTCACGTCGGTGATCTCGTACTCGCCCCGGTCCGACTTCTCGAGCCCCGCGGCGATGTCCACCACCCGGTTGTCGTAGAAGTAGAGCCCGGTGACGGCGTAGTTCGACTTCGGCGCCGCCGGCTTCTCCTCGATGCCGACCACGCGGCCGTTGTCGCCGAGCTCCGCCACGCCGTAGCGCTCGGGGTCGCGGACGTAGTAGCCGAAGACCGTGGCCCCGTCCTCGCGCGCGCTGGCCCGCCGGAGCATCTCGCTGAGCCCGTGGCCGTAGAAGATGTTGTCGCCGAGGACCAGGGCGACGGGGTCGTGTCCGATGAAGTCGCGGCCGATGGTGAACGCCTGGGCGAGCCCCTCGGGCTCCGGCTGCTCGGCGTAGGCGAGGCGCATGCCCCAGTCCGCGCCGTCGCCCAGGAGCTCGCGGAAGCGGGGCAGGTCCTGGGGCGTGGAGATGACCAGCACGTCCCGGATCCCCGCCAGCATGAGCGTCGACAGCGGGTAGTAGACCATGGGCTTGTCGAAGACCGGGAGCAGCTGCTTGCTCACGACCCGGGTGATGGGGTAGAGCCGCGTCCCCGACCCGCCCGCCAGGATGATCCCCTTCCGTGCCATCAGCGCACCCCCCGCGTCTCGAGCCCCAGCCGCTCGCCCCGGTACGCGCCGGAGCGCACCCGCTCCCACCACCACCGGTTGTCCAGGTACCAGGCTACCGTCTCCCGCAGCCCCTCGTCGAAGGTGTGGGCGGGCCGCCAGCCCAGCTCCGCCTCGATCTTCGACGGGTCGATGGCGTAGCGGCGGTCGTGCCCGGGGCGGTCCTCCACGAACCGGATGAGCTCGCGGCGCGAGCGGGCGCCCGGCTCGCCGGTCCGCGCTTCGGCCCGGTCGGGGCCCGCGGCCTCGTCGCCCGGCTCGCCCGCCTCCAGCGGCCCGGCCAGCTCGTCCACCAGGTCGCAGATCCGCTCGACGACGTCCAGATTCGTCCGCTCGCCGTGGCCGCCCACCAGGTACGTCTCGCCCGGCGCGCCGGCCTCGAGGGCGAGGATCAGGGCGTCGGCGTGGTCGTCGACGTGGAGCCAGTCCCGGACGTTGTCGCCCGCGCCGTAGACGGGCAGCTCCTGCCCCTCCAGCGCGTGCAGCGTCATGAGGGGGATCAGCTTCTCCGGGAACTGGTACGGCCCGTAGTTGTTCGAGCAGTTGGTCACCAGGGTCGGGAGCCCGTAGGTGCGGTGCCAGGCCCGGGCCAGGTGGTCGGAGCCCGCCTTGCTCGCGGAGTACGGCGAGCTGGGGTCGTACGGCGTGTCCGGCCGGAACGCGCCCTCCTCGCCCAGCGAGCCGAAGACCTCGTCGGTGGAGACGTGGACGAACCGGAACGCGTCGCGGGCGTCGGGCTCGAGCCCGAGCCACAGCCGGCGCGACTCCTCCAGCAGCACGAACGTGCCCAGCACGTTGGTCTCGATGAACGCGCCCGGGGCGTCGATGGAGCGGTCCACGTGCGACTCGGCCGCCAGGTGGAGGACGGCGTCGGGGCGGTGGGCGTCGAACACCCGCCGGACGGCGTCGCGGTCCCGGATGTCCACGTGCTCGAAGGCGTAGCGCGGGTCGTCCGCCACGTCCCGGAGCGAGTCCGGGTTCGCGGCGTAGGTGAGGGCGTCGAGGTTGACGACCCGGTGCGGGCTCTCCGCGATCAGCTTCCGGACCACGGCCGAGCCGATGAAGCCGGCGCCGCCCGTTACGAGGATGGTGCTGCCTGGCATTGCACTCCTGCTGGTCTGCGGTCTCTCAGGTGCTGCGGATCCGTGCGCGCCCGGCGAGGTAGCGGTCGAGCGCGTCGCGCCAGTGCGGCGGGGGCCCCACGACGGCGGCGGCCTTCCCGGTGTCGAGCACGCTGTGCCGCGGCCGCCGGGCCGGTGTAGGGTACTCGCTCCCGGGGATCGCGTCCACCTCCGCGTCGACCCCGGCCCGCTCCACGATGGCGCGGGCGAACTCGCACCAGCTGGCCCGACCCGCGTTCGCGTAGTGGTAGACGCCCGGCGCGGCGG
>JBKGZE010000185.1:0-5329 GCA_046545735.1 Gemmatimonadota bacterium
CGGCCACGCCGATGGTCGTGGCCACCGCGATCGTGAGGGCCGCAACGGCCGGCGCGGTACGGCTGAGACCAGCGGTGACCCCGCCGGCCGCCATGCGCCCCAGCACGCCGAGCGTGGCCGCGGCGACCGGCCTGAGCACGCGCATCAGCACGACGGTCGCCAGCGGCGTCAGCAGCGCGAGACCCAGGATGATGCCGAACAGGCCGATGAAGCTGCCGTCCACCGTCGCGGAGAGCTCCAGCACGGCCCAGCCCACCGCCATCATGCCCGCGCCGAAGAGGGTAATCTGGGGCAGGCGGCGCCGCAGTCCGGACTCCAGCTCCGAGCGCATGAGCGCCTGCCGGGGATGGGTCGTCGCGGCCTCGGCCGCCGCCGGGAGCGCGGCCGCCAGCGTCCCCACGACCCCGAGCCCCACCGCCCGCACGAGGCTCCAGGGGGTGAGGATCAGCTCCCGCACGGCCACCACGAAGTAGAGGTCCTCGATGGTCCGGGTGACCAGCCGGACGAGCCCCTGCCCGAGCCCGATGCCCAGGCCGACGCCGAGCGCGGCGCCGGCGAGCCCGAGGACGAGCGCCTCCGCCTGGATGATCCCGAACACCTCCCGGCGGGTGGCCCCGAGCGCCCGCAGCGTCCCGAGCAACGGCCGCCGCTGCACCACGGAGAAGGTGACGCTGTTGTAGATCAGGAAGATGCCGAAGATCAGCGCGAGCAGGCTCAGCGCCCGCAGGTTCAGGTCGAACGCCCGGGTCATGTCC
Source organism: Gemmatimonadota bacterium (assembly GCA_046545735.1). Classification (GTDB taxonomy): domain Bacteria; phylum Gemmatimonadota; class Gemmatimonadetes; order Longimicrobiales; family RSA9; genus JAWVYT01. The sequence continues at coordinate 756 of JBKGZE010000185.1, forward strand.
CGCAGAGCGCCCGCGCCGGCCCCGGCCCGCTGGAGCGTGGCATCCGCAGGGAGCGCGGCCCGGACCCGGTCCGCCGCGCCAGGGACGTCGTCCAGGATGAGGTCGATCCGGTCGAGACCGGTCCGCCCCAGCAGCGCCTGGGCGGTCCCGACATCCGCGATCACCAGGTTCTCGAGCCCGAGCCGGCTCGCCTCGTCCTCGGGCTCCAGCAGTCCGACCAACCGGAGACTGTCGGGGCGCCCGCCCACGTCGAACACCAGCCACTCCCCCTCCCCGAGGCCCAGGCCGGCGGCCGTACCGACGCTCACCAGGGCGGTACGCGCGCCGATCAGGAGCGGCGCGGCCGGCCGGTCCTCACCCCCGCCGCTGAACCGGCGGAACGGCGCCTCCGAGAACGGGTCCACCCCCAGAACGGTGAGGACGCTCCCGGCGCCCGGGGCCACGGCCACCACGTCGCCCTCCACCACCGGCGCGGCCGCCCTCACGCCCGGGAGCCGCCGGACCCGGGGGAAGGAGGCATCGGCGAGCCCGCCCGGACCGGACACGGCCTGGTGCGTCGCACGTCCGGCCACGGTCTCCGCCGAGATCGTGAATCCGCGGCGAGCGCTCGATACCGCGAGGTCCACGGCCAGGACCACTGCCACGCCGAGACCCACGCCCAGCACCGCCAGCCCCGTCTGCCAGCCGTGGCGCGTCAGGTGGCGCCGGCTCGACCTGCGCAGCAGCCTCATCCCGCGCTCACCGCGGTCGCAGGATGCCGTCGCGGAGCACCAGCACCCGGTCGGCCAGCGGGGCCGCCTCCTCGCTGTGCGTCACGATCAGGACGGACTTGCCGGACGAGCGGGCGAGGGACTCGAGCAGGCCGAGCACCCGGCGCCCCGTCTCGCGGTCCAGGTTGCCGGTGGGCTCGTCGGCCAGCACCACCGCCGGGTCGTGGGCGAGCGCGCGCGCCACGGCCACCCGCTGCTGCTCGCCGCCGGAGAGCCGGTCCGGGAACACGCCGGCCCGGTCCGCGAGCCCGACATCTGCCAGCAGGCCGCGCGCCCGGGCGTGGTCGGCCGGGCCGTCGCGGCCGCTCAGCTCGAGCGGGAGCAGCAGGTTCTCCTCCACGGTAAGCGTGGGGATCAGGTTGAAGAACTGGAAGATGAAGCCGATCCGGTCCCGTCGGAACAGCGTACGCTCCCGCTCGGTCATGGCGGTCAGGAGCCCCCCGTCGATGCGGACCGACCCGGCCGTGGGCAGGTCGATCCCGCTCACCAGGTTGAGCAGCGTCGTCTTCCCGGAGCCGCTCGGGCCGAGCAGCACCACGATCTCTCCGTCCCCCACCTCGAGGGCGAGATCGTGGAAGACGACCCGGTCGCCGCCCGCTTCCGGGTAGGTCTTCGACAGTCCCTCGATCTGGATCACCGGACCCCCCGCCCACCGCTGGTTCCCCGCTGCCGGCGCCGGCACACAGTGAATGCCGGCGCGGCTCGAGCCGCCGCAAGATAATCCTCATCGAGCGCCCCTGTGAACTCGCGGGGACCGGGAATCGCCCGAAGGCATGGAGAGGCGCGGGGGCTGAGCCGCACGATTCGCTGCCAGGCGGCCCCACGCAGCGAAGCCGGCGCCCGTATGGACGCCGGCTTTGTTTCCTGTCGGATCGGAGGCCCGCCCTTCGTTTCCTGTCGGGTCGGAGGCCCGCCCCTCTGACGGGGGTGGGGGGTCAGCCGCTGCTCAGCCGGTTGGCGGCCCAGATGCCGACGGGAATGGCCGCCAGGGTGCCCAGCACCAGGCCGGTCCTGCCCCGCACCAGCGCCTTCGCGCCTTTGGCTGCCACCAGGGCCTTCGTCCCCTTTACCGGGTGCTTCAGGACATACGTGGCCTTCGGCGCTTTCGTGTATCCGACGAGACTCGCCAGCTTGCCGATCATCGTTCTCCTCCTGAATCTCTGGTCTCCGCGTGTACTCGGTTCGCCCTGTACTCGGGTGCAATCTTCGTGCGACCGGACGATTCGCTCAGAAGCCCCAGGTCCCGCGGGTGATGAGCTCGATGCTGTTTCCGGCCGGGTCGCGGAAGTAGAGCGATCGGCCGCCGGAGGGCCAGCGCTGCTCGTGCTCGATCGACACGCCGGCGTCCTCGAGATGGTCGCGCCAGCGGTCCAGGGCGGCATCATCGTCGACATCGAAGGCGACGTGGCCGCGGCCGTCGGCGCCGTGGCTGGGGACCTGTCCCGGCTGGCGTGCGGCGCGGGCGTCGAAGACCAGGAGCGTGTCGCGCCCGGCGCGGAAGAAGACGTGACGGTCCGGCTTCCGAATCACGACCTCGAGGCCGAGCAGGCTCCAGAACCGCTCGGCGGCATCGAGGTCGTCCACGTACAGGGCGGCCTCGTGAATGCCGCCGAGGGGAGGCGTGGCCATGTGTGTACGGGCGGATCTGGTTCAGGCGACGGGAGTGATCGGCTGTTGGCCGTGCACACACCGGACCAGGTTGTCCCACGCCAGGTCGAACATGGCCTGGCGCGTCTGGCGGGTCGCGCTGCCCAGGTGCGGCAGGAGCACCACGTTCTCCAGGCCCCACAGCCGCTCCGGTACCTCCGGCTCGTGGGCGTAGACGTCGAGCCCGGCCCGGATCCGGCCCGCCTCGAGGCGCTCGATCAGCGCCGGCTCGTCGATCACGTCGCCTCGCGCGGTGTTCACGACCAGCGCGCCCTCGCGCAGCCGGTCGAGGACGGCGCCATCGATCAGGCCGCTCGTGCCCACGGCGGAGGCCACATGGATGGAGAGCACGTCGGCCCCCCCGGCCAGTTCCGCGAGATCCGGCACCCACTCGGCCCCGACTTCCGACTCCCACGCCCCCCGTCGTGTCCGGCCCCAGTAGGCGACGCGCATGCCGAACACCCCGGCGCGCCGGCCCACTTCGCGGCCGATCCGGCCCGCGCCCACGATGGCCAGGGTCTTCCCGTCCAGACCCATGCCCATGAGCTGCGTAGGTTCCCAGCCCCGCCATTCCCCCGCCCGCACCATCCGCTCACCCTCACCCACGCGCCGGGCCGCCGCCAGGATCAGGGCCCACGTGAGCTCGGCGGTCGCACCGGTGAGCACGTCGGGCGTGTTCGTTACACGTATCCCTCGCTCCCGCGCGGCCACGATGTCCACGTTGTCGTAGCCCACCGCCATGTTCGCGATGACCCGGAGCCGGGGCAGCCGGTCCATCTGCTCGGGACCGAACGGGCGCGTGAGCACCAGGAGGATCCCGGCATGGTCGCCCGCCGGCACCTCCTCGGCGGGTGCCAGGATCCGGACCTCCAGGTCGGGCGGGACCTCCACGTTCCCGAGGAAGGTCTCCACTTCAGCCGAAACCAGAACGGAATGGGTCATCGACGTGATCGGAAGAAGTCGCGGAGCATCGCGCCGGCCTCGTCGCCGAGGACGCCGGCCGTGATCTCCACGCGGTGGTTCAGTCGCTCATCGTCGGGGATGCAGGCGAGGGACCCGGCCATGCCGGCCTTCGGATCGCGGGCGGCGTAGACGAGCCGGTCGATCCGGGCCAGCACGGCGGCGCCGGCGCACATGGCGCACGGCTCGAGGGTGACGTAGAGCGTGGCGCCGTTCAGCCACCAGTGGCCCAGACGTTCGGCGGCCTCTCGGAGGGCCAGGATCTCGGCGTGGGCGGTCGGGTCGTTGCGGCCGCGGGTCCGGTTGTGAGCCTCGGCCACCATCTCGTCATCCACCACCACCACCGCACCGATCGGGACCTCGTCCTCCGCGGCCCCGGCCTCCGCCTGCGCGAGAGCCCGCCGCATCCACCACTCGTCCCGGGGATCCGGCGGGCTCGGGCCTGCGGCGTCGAGCTCAGCCCGCGGCGACACCCTCGTCCGATGGCGCCGGGGCCGTCCGGCCCATGGGGCTGTCGGTGCGGAGCCGCCGCACCACGGCCGTGATGCGGCCGAGGATCTCGTCATCGCCGCCCCGGTCGAGGAGGGCGGGCGCACGATCGACGCGACCCGGGTCGAGGATCGCAGCCCCGTCCTGATGACGGAACCGCCGAACGCAGGTGTCGCTCTCGAGGCGACAGAGCACGAGGTCGCCATCGATGAGCTCCTGCTCCGGAACCGGCTCCACCAGGAGCAGGTCGCCGTCCCTGATGCCCTCCTGTCCCATGGAATCCCCCACCATGCTCACGAGGAAGCTGGCGGCCGGCCCGGCGATCCGACGATCCAGGGCCAGGCTGTCCAGCGGCTCGGCCAGCGGCTCGCTCAGGTGCACGTCGATGTGCGGGACCGAGACCACGTCGAGGCCGAGGTCGAGCCCCAGGAGCCGAACGCCACGGGAGCGCGAGGAGTCTCGCTCGATCCACCCCTTGTCCGCCAGCGACTGGAGCAGCTCGGACACGGTCTTCGTGCTCTTGATGCCGAACTCCGCTCCGATCTCCCGGACGGACGGCTGGTAGGTGTGCCGCCGCACGTACTCGACCAGGTAGTCGAGAACGTCCCGCTCCAGTGTTGTGAGGGCTTGCATAGTTGCCCCTCCTGGGCTCGAACCAGGACTCTTCTGATCCAGAGTCAGACGTGTTGCCAGTTACACCAAGGGGCA
>JBKGZE010000186.1:0-5323 GCA_046545735.1 Gemmatimonadota bacterium
GCGCGACTTCGGGCTGGAGTGGAACCAGACGCTGGAGACGGGCGGGATCCTCGTGGGGAACGAGGTCCGAATCCTGCTCGACGTGCAGGCGGTCCGATCCGCGGAGTGAGGCGGGCCGCCGCGGTCGCGTCCATGGCGGCGCGACCGTATTTCATCAGCCCGACGGGTCGGCCCGGTCGGCCACGTTGGCGTCGATCCGCAGAGTGGTCCCGCCCCAGCTCTCGTCGATGTCGAGCACGCCCTGCCAGATGTTGGCCCGATACCCCGACTCCGCCGGGCCGCGTCGCAGGTTGAAGCCGCGGGGGCTGGCCACCCAGAGGCGGGGCTCGGCTCCCGCGGCCTCTACCATGAGCGCCCGGAGCGTCTCGGCGTTCCGGGCGTGTGCGTAGAGACCCGGCTCGAACCCGGCATCTACGAGCGCGGCGGTCCACCCTTCCACGTAGCGGGCGAGCGAGTCCGACACGGACTCCACCGGCTCCACGTCCAGGTACACGACGGTCCCCGGCTCGAACCCTTCTGCCCGGGCGGCCCGGGCGGCGGCGCGCCCGTCCTCCCGCCCCCGCTCCCCGGTCAGGTTCGCGCTCGTGCAGCGTGCCCCCTCACCCGCATCCGCCGGCGCCCGGTGCCGCTCCCGATCCCGTTCGCGGGCGAGGGAGTCGGTGGGTGGGCGGAGTCCGGCGGAGTCGGCCGTCTCGGCATCCGGCCAGTCCTGCTCGCCTATGAAGAGCACGGCGGTGCCCCACCCCATCCGTTCGAGGGTGGCCCGCTTCCCTTCCCAGGAGGCTCCCGTGTAGCACGGGGCCGGCAGGTAGTAGCCTACCCAGCGGTAGGGGGACGCGTCGAGCCAGGCGGCCATGACGTCGTCGCCCGGGTAGGTGCGGGTGTCGAAGCCGGGCACGCCCCGGCGCTCGGGGGCGGGTTCCGGGGCGGCGGGTCCAGGCTCCGCGCCCCCGCCGCACGCGGCGGCGAGCACGAGGGCGACGGGGGCGAGTCTCGGGGGCAGCTGTCGTGGTCTCATGGGGCTCCGCCGATGCACCCCGCGTGCCCGCTCACTTCGTTCCGGTCTCCCGGGGCCGGGGGAGTCCGCCCCCCGAAGGTCGGACTAGAGGAGGAAGAGGAGGAGGAGCGTCAACGCGTCCGCAACCACCATGGTCCATCCGACAGGCTTGAGGAGTCGGGGGTGAGGCAGTCGGATGGAGAGGGTGAGCGTGACCAGGGTGGGCGGGAGCACGGCGAGCAGGTCGGAGGCCCCGGGCACCGCGAGGCCGGCGACGACGAAGATGGCGATGGTGGCGGCCGCGACCGCCGGGGCGGCGGTGAGAAGCCACCGCTCGTCGGGCCTCTTCTTCAGCGCCGCCTTGATGGCGTGGACGGTGAAGATTGCGGGGAAGCTGGCGCCGAACCAGACGAGGACGGCGAGGGTCACATCCCTCAGGGGGGCGGCCCCTGCGAGCGCCAGGGGCACGAGGCTGGTGGAGAAGACGAGGGCCGCGAGGATCTCGGCCGGGATGGACTTCATCCGCTTCGTGCCGAGGGCGGGGAGGAGGAGCAGCCCGAGCCCGCCCGGGACGATGGCGCCGAGCCAAGCCCTGGCGGGAGCCAGCCATGCGGCCGCGAGCAGGCCTGCGGCGGCCATGCCGCCGAGGAAGAGGATGCGCCGGCCGGCCCTGTCGCCGAGCTCTCTCTGGAGCCGCGGCCCCCGCATCCCCGTACGCAGGGCGAGGGGCTCGTGGGCGAGGAAGAGGGCCACGGCCGCGAGGGTGAACGCCAGCGCGCCGGGCTGCCCGCCGGCGTACAGCAGTCCCGTCGCCAGGGGGAACCCCAGCTGTGCATAGGCTCCGTGCTCCCGTGGCAGCAATCCGCTCATCGTGTCCCGTTCTGCTCGTTGATCTCTGGCCTCACCCGGCCGGGGGCGCCATCATACCCGGATGTCGTTCGGACCGATACTGACAGTTCTCCTGTACTCATCGCTGGCGGCGTTCACGGCGGCACTGGGGGTCTTCCCCCACGCGCTGCGGGGCCAGCTCTCCCTGCCCGTCATCGGCTGGGCCAACGCCCTCGCCTCCGGGCTGATGTTCGGGGTGGCGTACACCCTGCTGACCACCGGGTTGCAGGAGCAGCTTACGGCGGGGGCAGTAGGCGCGCTGATCGGGATCGCCTTCGTGCGGGTCACCCACGCGCTGACGGCCACGGCCGAGCTGGATCTGGAGCAGCTGGACGCGGCCGACGAGGCGTACGGCTACAAGGTCATCCTGGCCGACACGCTGCACGCGGCCCACGAGGGCGTGGCCATCGGGGTGGCCATGTCCCTCTCGCTCCCCCTGGGAATCGCCATGGCCGTGACGCTCGGCGTCCACAACATCCCCGAGGCCATGATCCTGACGCGGGTCGTGACCACCCGGGGCGCACCGCTCCACCAGGCGGCGGGGCTGGCACTGGCGACGAACGCGAACCAGGTGCTGCTGGCGGTGGTCACCTTCGTCCTCGTCGCCGCCCTCCCCGCGCTCCTGCCGTGGGTGACCGGCTATGCCGTGGGCGCCTTCACCTACCTGGTGCTGGTTGAGCTGCTGCCGGAGGCCTACCGGCAGGCGGGCCCCACGAGCATCGCGCTCGTGACGATGGTCGCGCTCGGCGTGGTGGTCCTGCTTCTGGGGCTGACATGAGCGGCGTCGTCCAGGTCTTCGTCTACGCCCTCTTCACCGCCGCGGCCACCGGGCTGGGGGCGCTCCCGTTCGTGTTGGTCCGCGAGCCATCGGAGCGTGCGGTGGCCTACTCCAACGCCGTGGCCGCGGGGCTGATGCTCGGGGCCAGCTTCGGCCTCGTGGCGGAAGGCACCAACCACGGCCGGGTGGAGACCATCGTGGGTGGGCTGCTGGGCGTGCTCTTCATCCTGGGGACGCAGAAGATGCTGGGTCACAAGGGGCACGAGGAGGTGGTGTTCGAGGCGGCGAAGGGCGAGAGCGCGCGGCGGATGCTCCTGATGGTGATCGTCATGACCGTCCACTCCTTCTCCGAGGGCGTGGCGGTGGGCGTGTCCTTCGGCGGGGGGACGACCCTGGCCACCCTGATCACCATCGCCATCGCCATCCACAACGTGCCCGAGGGCGTGGCCATCACCGCCGTGCTCCGCCCGCAGGGGGTCAGCATCCCCCGCTGCGCCGGCTGGAGCATCCTCTCGTCGCTGCCCCAGCCCCTCATGGCCGTGCCCGCGTTCCTCTTCGTCGAGACCTTCGCCACCGCCCTTCCCTACGGCCTCGGATTCGCCGCCGGCGCCATGATCTTCATGGTCCTGGTCGAGCTGCTCCCCGAGGCGTTCGACCAGGGCCAGCGCGCCGGCGTGGCCACGGTGGCGAGCATCGCGGCGATCGGGATGGTGCTCTTCCAGCACTGGCTGTAGGCGCCTCCGCGCTGCGGCCCGGCGTGTGCCACCCGCCGGCGCGTGGCCCGGCCCCGCTCAGCGGGGGACCAGCCCCAGACGCAGCGTGCGCCAGTCGCCCGGGACCACCGACCCGGCGAGGAAGAAGCTGTCGACAGGGTTGTCGGGATTCGCGTGATTGTAGCGGACGACCTTCCACCCGCTGAACGCCCCGATGGCGGCCCCGAACACCACGTCGCTGGTCCAATGCTTGTTGTCGAACATCCGTGACAGGCCCACGAGGGCCGCCGGGCCGTAGGTGGCGAGCCCGATCAGCCAGTCGTCGCCGCCCCAGATCCGCTCGATCTCGTGGGCGGCCGCGGCCGCGGTCGCGAACGCGGCCGACGTGTGGCCCGACGGGAACGAGCGGTAGTGGTCCTCGCGCCGGATCCCGCGACCGAAACCGAAGTCGAAGGGCTCATGGATCCCGAGCGCCGGCCGCGCCCGGCCCGCCAGGAGCTTGATCGTGTACGTGACCAATTCCGCCACGACGATGGCCTCGCCGATGTGGAGCCCGGCGTCGGCCATCTCCTCGATCCCGCCGATCCGGCCGACCCCGTACAGACCGCCGCTGATGATCAGCGACCCCGGCACGCCCAGGAAGTTGAACGCCGCCGCCGTCGGCTTCAGCCCCCGCGTGTCCTGGAACGCCGAGTCGCGCACCGCCACCGCAACGGGCTCGTCGAACGGGAACGAGAGCGCCGCGGCGGCCACGTAGGCGCCGGCGATCCACGCGTCCCGGCCGTCGAAGAGGGGGCCGGGGTCGCCCGTGGGATCGAGCTGGGCCACGCACGGCGCGGGGAGCGTAGCCGCGATCAGGAGCAGGGCCGGCGCGAATGCGGCGCGGAACGGTGGGCTCGGCTGGCGTTTCATGGCTGGGGACTGTGCACGGCCCGCGCCGGCCTCGCAAGTCGGCGCGCACCACCGGGACCTGGCGGTCCACAGGCCGAGGGTTGCCGCGCGCTACCGCAGCGCGTCCACCTGCGTCGCGTAGCCCTCCCGGAAGGTGGGATAGTGCCACTCGTACCCGGACGCCGCCAGCCGGTCGCTGGAGCACCGCTTGTTGCCACCCCGCCGACCCTCGTCCGGATCCACCGCCTCGCCCGCCCGGCACGGGTCCGGCACGCCCGCCCGCTCCGCCACCCACCGGTACACCTCGCGCAGCGGCGCCGGATCCCGGTCCACGCCCAGGTACACGGGCTCGGGGTCCGGTAGCGCCAGGAGGTGGCGCAGCGCGCCCGCCGCGTCATCCCGGTGGATACGGTTCCCGTAGCGGTCCGGCCCCGGACAGCCCGCCTCGCCCCGGATCACCCTGCGCACGGTCCGGTTCCTGCCCGGGCCGTAGATCCCGCCCAGTCGCAGCACCACGCCCCCGGGCGCCGCCTCGAGCAGCGCCCGCTCGCCCTCCAGGACGATTTCCCCGGTCAGGGTCGCCGGCTCCGGCGGCGTCTCCTCGTCCACCCGGCGACCGTCATCGTGGCCGTACACCCCCGTGCTCGAGACCAGGATCACCCGGCCCGGAGCGTCCCCGCGGCCGACCGCGGCCAGGACGTTCCGCACGCCGTCGACGTACGCCAGCCGGTACGCCGACTCCGTGCGGCCGGACGGCGCGACCGCGTACACCATCACGTCCGCGGCCGGCAACCCCGCGAGCGACCCGGGGTCGGACACGTCCGCGCGGACCGGCTCCACCCCCGCCGGCAGCGTCGACGGGTCCCGCTTGAGCCCGTACACCGTCCGGCCATCCGCCACAAGCAGCTCGGCCAGACGTCCGCCCACGTAGCCGCAGCCGACGATCAGGACTCGTTCTCGCATCGGTATCTCCTCGCACCATGATGGCCCCGGCACCGGTCCCGCTCGCAACGTAATCGCACCGGAGCCCGTCGTGCAGGCGGGCCAGGCCCGAGC
>JBKGZE010000187.1:0-5315 GCA_046545735.1 Gemmatimonadota bacterium
GGGAAGTAGAGCGTCTTGGTCGGGTCGGTGTTCGTGACGCTGAGCGTGTAGCCGCTGCGGCCGTGGAAGGCGCCCTGGAAGTGGAGTACCTTGTCGCCGCCGTCGTCGATCCCGGCGTCCATGTTCTTCCGGACCTTCCAGTCGAACGCGGCCTTCAATGCGTTTTCCACCGCCAGCGAGCCGCCCGCCACGAAGAAGAGGTAGCGGAACGCGTCGGGGACGGCGATGCGGCGGAATTCCTGGACGAACGCGGCGTACTGCCGGCTGTAGATGTCGCTGTTGGCCGGGTTCGACAGCGCGGCCGTCATGAGCGACTTCCGGAACCCCTCGTCCTCCATCTTGGGATGGTTGTGGCCGATGGGGAGGGTGGCGAAATACCCGTAGCAGTCCAGGTACTCCTTCCCTTCCAGCGCGTCCACGATGACGGCGCCGTGCGACTTCTCCAGGTCTATGACCACGTGGAACCCGTCCACCAGGACGTTCTCCTTCAGGATCGGGAAGACCTGGTCGGCGGCAACCTTGATCTCGGGCATGATGCGTCTCCTCGTACTGTGGGCGTGTGTCGCGTGAGCGTACCGATCAGGGCCAGGTGAGCGGCCGGTCGGCGGGGTCCGGGAGGGCGCCTGCCCCCCCGGTACCGCCCCGCGCCGGTGCCACGGCCGGACGTCAGCGGTTGGGAGGCGCGTAGATACCCGGTCGCGAGTCCCTGGGAAGGAGTCGCGTCGCGTCGTGCGGACAGGTGGGATTGCGGGCGTCGATCACGCGCGGTCGGGTTCCCGGGCAGCGCGTCGGGCCCCGCGCCCGACGCATCCGGGAATGTAGGATGGCCCGCCCGGATTCGCGACCCGTGTCGACTCGGACCACCTTTCAGATTTCAATTTTCGGGGCCGTTTCGACGCCAGGGGTTCCGCACGGGCGCCCCACGGCCCATGATTCCGCCGCAGGACATGTTTGATCGGGACTAAACTGAAAACCGAAACATGGTCCGAGGCCACAGCAGATGACCGATTTCCCGATCCTCCGGGATCTGGGCTACATCCTGATCGCGGCGGCCGGCACCGTGCTGGTGGCGCGGCGAGCTGGCGTGCCCGCGATCATCGCGTACATCGCCACCGGGCTCGTGCTCGGCCCGGCCACGCACCTGCTGCACCCGGACTCGAACATGGAGCTGATCGCCGAGACCGGGATCGCGCTCCTGCTGTTCCTGGTGGGGCTCGAGATGAGCCTTCAGAAGATCCGGGACGTGGGGCGGGTGGCCGTGCTCGCCGGGGTGGGTCAGATCGCGATGACGGCGGCGCTGGGCTTCGGTCTGGGGCTGCTCCTGGGGTTCGAGCCGCTGCCCGCGCTGGTGCTGGCGGCGGGTCTGACGTTCAGCAGCACGGTGGTGGTGGTGAAGCTGCTGGAGCAGCGGGGAGATCTGAACGCGCTGCACGGCCGGATCGCGGTAGGCATCCTCCTGGTGCAGGATGTGGCGGTGGTGATCGCGCTCACGCTGCTGGCGGGGCTCGAGACCCCCGGGGCCCTCGGTTTCGCCGAGGTGGGCCGGAGCCTGGGCCGGGCGTTCCTCGGGATGGCCGGGCTGGTGATGGCCGCGTACGTCGGCAGTCGCTATCTCCTGCCGGGAGTTCTGCGGTGGCTGGGCGCGTCGCTGGAAGCGCTCTTCATCTGGAGCCTGGCCTGGTGCTTCGCGCTGATCCTCATGGCGGGCGCGCTAGGGCTGTCGATCGAGCTCGGGGCGTTCATGGCGGGCGTGGGGTTGGCGCAGCTGCGGTACAGCGAGGAGCTGCGGCGGCGTGTCCACCCGCTGGTCAACTTCTTCCTGGCGGTCTTCTTCGTGACCCTCGGCGCCCACATGCAGCTCGGGGCGGCGGTGGCGGCATGGCCGGCCGTCCTGGGGCTGTCGATCTTCGTGCTGATCGGCAAGCCCGCCATCCTCATGGCGCTGATCCCCCGCTTCGGGCATGGCGAGCGCGCCAGCTTCCTGGGCGCTCTCACGCTGGGCCAGATCAGCGAGTTCTCCTTCATCCTCGCCGCATCCGCGCTGGCGGCCGGGCTGGTCGATGCGGCGTTCGTGTCGGTGGTGAGCGCGATCGGGCTGGTCACGATCGGCGTGTCCACCGCCCTGATTCAGGGCGGGGACCGCGTATACCGCGGGCTGCACGGGCTCGGCGTGCTGCGCGTGTTCCGGGCCCCGCCGGCGGCGGAGCCCGCGGCCGCTCCCGAGCTGCGCGATCACGTCATCGTGGTCGGGATGAACACGCTGGGGCGGAAGCTCGTGAGGCAGCTCTGCGGCCGGGGCGAGCGGGTCCTGGCCGTGGACGTGGACGCCGCCAAGCTGGAAGGGCTGCCGTGCCGGACGCTGCAGGGCAACGCCGATCACCCGTCGGTCCTCGAGCACGCGAACCTGCCCGCCGCCAAGCTGCTGGTCTCGGCGCTCCAGATCCAGGACGCGAACAACCTGCTTGCCTACCGCGCACGCGAGGCCGGCGTCCCCTCGAGCATCCATGCCTTCGACCCCGCGCTGGTCCCGGAGCTGGAGGCGCGCGGCGCCACCCACCTCATGGTGTCGAAATACGACGGCATCCGGCAGATGGTGGAAGTCCTCCGGAAGATGGAGGGGATCGGCTGATGGGGTCGATCGCGCTGCTCCTGGCCGCCGCCGCGGCGGCCCACACCCTGGCCCGCGCGCTGCGGATCCCGCCGATTCCGCTGTTGGTGGGCGCCGGCATCGCGCTGGGCGGCGTCCTGCCGGGCGAGTTTCTCGACACCGCCCTCATCCTCGGGGTCACGTTCCTGCTGTTCGTCACCGGGATCGAGCTGAGCCCCGCGGGCGTGATGCAGCAGCGCGGCCGGGCGCTCCGCGTAGGCCTGGTCCAGTTCTCGGTCATGGGTCTGGCCGGCTTCGCGGCGTCGCTCCTGCTCGGCTTCGACCCCGTGAGCGCCGCGTTCCTGGCGCTGGCGCTCACCGCCAGCTCCACGCTCCTGGTGGTGCGACTGCTCCGGCAGCGCAGGCAGATGTACGAGCCGTTCGCTCGCCTGGTACTCGGCGTTCTCCTGCTCCAGGACATCCTCGTCATCGGGCTCATCCCCCTGGTCACCCGCGCCCCCCACGGCCCCACCGCCGTCGCGCTCGGCGTCCTGGGCATCGCCGTGCTCCTCCTGATGGCGGCGATCACGGCCCGCTGGGGCACCCGCCTCCTGGCCCGGATCGGCCAGGAGGACGAGCCGTTCCTCCTGGCGGTGCTGGCGATCCTGTTCATCTTCCTGGGCGCTGCGGACGTCCTGGGCCTGCCCCTGGTGGTGGGCGCGTTTCTGGCCGGCGTGGCCATCGCCAGCTTCCCCACGAGCGCCCTCACCCGGCCGAACCTCGCTCCCATCGGCGACTTCTTTTCCGCCGTCTTCTTCACCGCACTCGGCGCCATCATCGGGGTTCCCTCCCTCGCCGAGGTGGGCTATGCGCTCCTCCTGGCGGGATTCGTGGTCCTGGGCACGCCCCCTCTCGTGACGTGGATCGCCGAGCGGACGGGCTTTTCCGCCCGTCCCGCCATCGAGTCCGGGCTGCTCCTGGCCCAGACCAGCGAGCTGTCGCTCGTGGTCGGGCTCTACGGGATGATCGAAGGCGAGATCGAGCCGGGCGTCTTCACGATCATCGCGCTGGTCACGCTGCTGACCATGCTCCTGACGCCGATGATCGCCCACACCCGGGTCGCCTGGTGGCTCATGCACCTGCACCCCGTCCGCCGCTCCCGAGCGCAGATCACGCCGCCCGAGGGCGGGCACGTCCTGGTCCTGGGCTCCGGGACCACGGGGCTCCCGCTGGTGGAGACGCTCCTGGCGTCGGGCTACGAGGTCGTGGTCGTGGACGATGACCCGACGGTCGTCGCCCAGCTGGGCGAGGCCGAGTTGTCCGTCATCCGCGGCGACGCGACGGATACCGCGGTGCTCGACCAGGCCCGTGCGCGCCAGGCCCGTCTCATCACGTCCACGATCCGGCGACCGGAGGACAACCGGCGCCTGCTGGAATATGTCAGCGGCGTCCCGGTCCTGGTGCGGGTGTTCGAGGACGAGGACGCCGAGTGGGTCCGGGAGCTCGGCGGCACGCCCGTCGTCTACTCGGATGCCACCGCCGCGGCACTCCTCGAGTGGCTCGAGGCGGAGGGGCTCGTCCGTCAGCCGGCGTGAACGCGGAGCACGTACGCGAGCTGGGTCAGCAGCAGACGACGGAGCGCGTACCATTCTGCCCGGGCGGCCGCCACCGCCGCCGGGTCGTCCCGGTCGAAGATCGCGGCGAGGGGCGTGCCCGCCACCGGCAGCGCCGCCTCGTGGGCCCGCATCGCGTCGCTCGCCGCCAGCGCCCGCCATTTCGGCCAGGGCCGGTGCCGGACGCGGCACTCCCCGGTGGCCAGCGCACGGGCGCCCCGCGCCGCGGCCAGCCCGGGCAGCGCCAGCGCGTTCCCCCACGGGCCCAGGTAGGGGAAACGATACTCGGTGTGGGGGATCCAGGCGGTGCGGCGGAGGAGCGGTCGCATGGCCGTGCGAAACAGACGGCGATCCCGCTTCCACGCCAGCGGCGCCGCGGCGGCCACGTCCAGCACCCCCGCGGCGTGGAACGCCTCCCAGCTGCGGAAGACCCGGCGGTTCCCCTCGACGTTGCCGCTGTGCTTGCGCATGGAGAAGGGCCAGAGCCAGACCCACTCCTCCGCGCTCTGCGGCCGCCACTCCCGCATCCGGTCGAGCGCCCGGTTCCGCCGCTCGTCCACCGCGTCCAGCAGCTCCGCGCGGATCCCCGCCGGCCGCTTGCTCCGGAACCGCCCCGCCGGTTCCGGCGCGTACCCGCCCTTCAGGATCGAGTCCGCCGATAGGCCGCCCAGCACCACGGGCTCGGCGCCGAGCGGCGGGTCGGTCGCGAGGCCGAGCCCGTGGACATCGACGAAGAGGTGACCGCTGCCGGTCAGCCGGGAGGCCGCGGGGAACCCGGTGGCGTAGTGGTCGGGTGACCGGGTCGCCCGGGCAGCCGTGGCGCCGTGCGCCCGGGCCACGCGCCGCGCGATCCGGACCTCCCGGCTCTCCCACTCGGCGAAGACGACGCCGCGCACGTCCACCCCCTCGGGCACCGCCGCGAGCACGACCCGGGAGTCTTCACCACCGCTGAGCAGAGCCGCGGCCCGGTCCGACTCCGCCGTGGCGGAGACGACGCTCTCGCGGAGGGCGTCGCGGAGACGCGCAGCCAGAGCGTGGAGCGTGACGTCGGCTCCGGCCGGTGGATCGGGCTCCCGCGGCCGCCAGTATGCCTCTCCGCCCGTCCACCCCTCCGC
>JBKGZE010000188.1:0-5312 GCA_046545735.1 Gemmatimonadota bacterium
TCGCGGCCGATCTGCGGTTGGAAGCTGCAACCCTGCGAGGATACGGATCCGGCCATACGACCGATCCCGCAATGTAATGGATCGCGACCGGATTCGTCACACCGATTGCGTGCCGCGCCCGCGGCGGCACGCCAGACCCGCACCGCAGGCTCCTCCATTACTCTTGCGTTTCGGTCCGTGTTCGGGTACTATTGCTTCGGCGTTTGTTCGGAGGCACCGCTCCCGGACCCCCCTCGAAACATCGGGTCCACCGCACCGGAGGCCAATGATGCTGCAGCAGAAGAAGCCGCTGACGAAGAAGCAGCGGGCGATTCTTGATTTCGTGACCGAGTTCGCGGACGACCACGGCTACGCGCCGAGTTTCGAGGAGATCGCCGATCGCTTCGGCTACACCTCCCTCGCCACGGTGCACGAGCACCTGGAGAACTTGCGGGCGAAGGGATACATCCGAAAGGGCTACAACGAGAGCCGGTCCATCGAGGTGGTACCCGCAGAGCTGCCCCTGACGGCCGTGCCGGTTCCGCTCATGGGGAACGTGGCGGCGGGCGAACCGATCGAGGCCATCGCGGAGCAGGAAACGGTGGCGGTCCCGGAGGACATGCTGGGGCGAGGCGAGCACTACGTCCTGCGGGTGAACGGGGACTCGATGATCGAGGAGCAGATCCGGGACGGTGACTACCTGGTGGTGAAGCAGCGGGAGACGGCGCAGAACGGTGAGATGGTGGTGGCGCTGGTCGACCGGGAGTCGGCGACCGTGAAGAAGTTCTACCGTGAGGGCGATGGCCGTATCCGGCTGCAGCCGGCGAACGTCGCCATGGAGCCGATGTACTTCGGGCCGGATCGGATCATGGTCCAGGGGATCGTGGTGGGCGTGATCCGGAGGTACGCATGAAGCGGAGTGATCGACCGTTCGTGGTCGGGCGTCGCACGCGCACGGGTACCACGGTGGTCCTGGTGCGCGGGGCGGAGAAGCCGATCCCGCGCATCCGGGGCCCGTGGGAGCTGCGGGCGGTGGTCACCCCGAGTTCCGCTTCGTAGCTCCCGGCGGCAAGCCCCCTCCCGGCCGGTAGGGGCCTGCGCCCGCGTGGAACGGGGCAGTCGACCGTGGCGATACGTCCGGGCGAGCGGCTCCTGCCACGATCGTCGCCACGGCCATGTTCCCCGTCACGTTGGTGGCCGTGAGGACCATGTCGGGTATGAGGTCCAGGGCGATGAGGATGCCGATCCCCTCCAGGGGGAGGCCGAAGGCCTGGTAGATGGGGGCCAGGACGAACAGTCCTCCGCTGGGGATGCCCGGCGAGTAGAAGCTGAGGAGTCCCATGAAGCCCGAGAGGGCGACCCACTCCAGGATTCCGAGCTCCACGCCGAACAGCATCGTCACCAGGTACGTCCCGGCAACACGGGTCATGGGCGAGGCGTACTTGAACACCGAGACCGCCGCGGGAAGAACGAGGCTGGAGACTTCTTCCGGGAGTCTCAACGTACGCTCGGCCTGCTCCAGCAGGGGCGGTAGTGAGGCGAGGGAGGAGCGGGTGCTGAAGCCCACCGCCTGGGCCGGCGCGCACGCCCGGGCGAAGCGGGCCACGGGGACCCGGGCGACGACCCGGACGAGGGGGTAGAGGGCCAGCATGGCCACGGCGAGAAGGATGGCCACGACCAGGAGGAATCCGGCCACGGCCCGGATGACGGAGATGCCCGTCTGGGCGGCCAGGTCGAGCGTGAGGGCGAAAACGCCGATGGGCGCCGTGGCCAGGACCCACTCCACCACGACGAGGATCGCGCGGGAAACGGCTTCGGCGGCCCTGTAGACCAGGTCGCGGTATTCGCCGGAGATGCGGGTGGCGGCCAGCCCGAAAATGATGGTGAAGGTGACCAGCGGGAGGATGTCGCCGGCCGCGGCGGCCTGGACCGGGTTGGCCGGCAGGAGCCCCACGAACCAGTCCCGGAACGGCGGTAGGGTGACGTCGGTGACGACCTCGACCGGGGCGAGCTCGGGGACCTGCACGTCCTGGGCACCGACCAGACGATAGAGGAGCGGAGCCGTCGCCGCCGCCAGGGCCGTGGTGCACGCAACGAGGCCTACGAACCAGGCTACCGCCCGGCCTCCCACGCGCCCCACGGTGCCGGCACCCGAGGAGGTGATCCCCGCCAGGAGGAGGGACACCAGCAGGGGGATGACGGTCATGCGTATGGCGTTGACCCAGAGTCCCCCCAGGGGCTCCACCCATGCCACCAGCGTCGCTCCCGGGCCCGTCTCGGCCGGAGCGATCAGAATGCCCGCCGCCAGGCCCAGAACGAGGGCGGTCAACACCTGTGTCGTGAGGGAGACGCGGCGGCGGCGGAGCATCATCGCACCTCCCAATCGTGGAACAGGAAACGAGGCCGGCCCGGGGCGGCTCCGCATCGAGTTCGCGGATCCGGTTCCGCTCCGATCCGGGTACAGCTCCGGCTCCGGTCCGGTCCGGCTACGATCGGTGCTCCGACGTCGGCCTCCGGTCCGGTCCGGCGTCCGGGCAATGTACGGTGGAGGAGTTCGAGCGGCGACCCCTTGCGGTGCGCGGTATTCGAGGTGGATCGCTCGCAGGATACTTGCAGTCCTTCGGGGTACTGTTTCGCTCGGCAAAACGAAAGGAGCGTGTCATGCCGGAAGCCTGGTCGAACAAGGACGAGCGGATGTACGAGCACGTGAAGGAGAGCGAGCTGGAGCGGGGTCGATCCGAGGAACGCGCGGAGGAGATCGCGGCCAGAACGGTCAACAAGCAGCGTCGCGAAGAGGGCCGGACGCCGAACAGGACCACGCAGGGGACCGGCAACCCCCGGACGCGACTCGAAGCGCGCACGAAGGACGAGCTGTACAATCGGGCGAAGGAGCTCGATATCGAGGGCCGGAGCGGCATGACCAAGGACGAGCTCATCGCCGCCATCCGGGACAAGCAGTAGGAGGCCTCGGTCTCTGGCGGCTCCCTCCGCGCCCCCCTACCTTCGGCGCGTGTCCGAGACCCCGCGTATCAAGCTGACGCTGCAGTATGACGGGTCCGGATTCCACGGCTGGCAGGTCCAGCCCGGGGTCCGGACGGTCCAGGGTGACCTGGACGCAGCCCTGTCGCGGCTGGCCGATCGGCCGATCACGTCGATCGCCGCCGGACGCACGGACGCCGGCGTGCACGCGACCGGCCAGGTGGCGAGCGTAGCGCTGCCTCCGAAGTGGTCGCCCGCGGCGCTGCGCAGGTCGCTGAACGCGATTCTACCGCCGGACATCTGGGTCGCCGAGGCCCGTTCGGTACCGCCGTCCTTCCATGCGCGTTATAGTGCCACCGCGCGGGGGTACATCTACCGGGTGGGTACCACGGCGGCGGCGCGGTCACCGTTCCGCCGACGCTGGTGCTGGCCACTGACGGACCCGCTGGACCGTTCGCTGCTGGACGCGGGCGCCCGGGCCCTCCCGGGCGAGCATTCGTTCCGTGGCTACGCCAAGGCCGGACAGCCGGAACGGGGGTATCGGTGCGCGGTGCTCGGTGCCCGATGGACCGAATGGTCGGCGGGGCTGGAGTTCCGGGTCGTGGCGAACCGATTTCTGCATCACATGGTACGCTACCTGGTGGGCACGATGGTGGATGCCGCCCGGGGGCGGCGTCCGGTGGACGACGTGGCGGGGCTGCTGGATGAAGCGAGACTGGACCCGACGATGAGCGACGCGCTGGAGACATCGCCCCCCGCTCCGGCGGAAGGGCTGTTCCTAGCGCGCGTGTACTACGAGACTGAGCAACGGAACCTGGAGGGACCCGAGAATGAAGATCTTCCTTGACACGGCCGACCTGAGCGAGATCAAGCGGGCGGCGGAAGCCGGTCTGATCGACGGCGTGACCACCAACCCGACGCTGCTGTCGCGGGCGGCCGGAGCCGAGGGGGACCCCCGGAAGATCCTCCAGGAGATCTGCGCGACCGTCCCCGGACCCATCAGTGCCGAGGTGGTGGCCACGGACGCCGACACGATGGTGACGGAGGGCAAGAAGCTGGCGAAGCTGGCGGACAACATCGTGGTGAAGGCGCCGCTGACGGAGGACGGGCTGGTGGCGTGCCGGCGACTGCGCGCCGAGGGAATCAAGGTGAACGTGACGCTCTGTTTCTCGCCGACGCAGGCGTTGCTCGCCGCCAAGGCGGACGCCACGTACATCTCGCCCTTCGTGGGTCGGCTCGACGACATCTCGAGCGACGGGATGGAGCTGATCCGACAGATCCGCGTGATCTACGACAACTACGGGTTCGGGACGGAGATCCTCTCCGCGTCGATCCGCCACCCGCAGCACGTGGTGGAGTCGGCGCTGATGGGCGCGGACGTGGGGACCATGCCCCCGAAGGTGCTCTGGCAGCTGCTGCAGCACCCGCTGACCGACAAGGGTCTGGCCGCGTTCCTGTCCGACTGGGAGACGCTGCCGGAGGACCGCCGGGTCATCTGAGTCCGTGGCAAACATGATCACGCGACCGCTCCCCGTACTCCTGCTCCTGTCCGTGCTTTCGCTGGCGTGCACGAACGGGCCCGGCGGCGACCCGGGGAGCGGCGCCGCCGCCAGCGAGATCATGGCTACCCCGGCCGAGCCCGCCAGCGCCGCGGCGTTGGCGGCGCAGGAGCCGAGGGAGAGCCCGCAGGGCGTTCAGGACGGGATCGCCGCGTCCCGGCGGACCGCGATCGTGCGGGCGGCGGAGCGGGTTGCGCCCGCAGTGGTGAGCGTGAACGTGATCCGTCGCCAGCGGGTGCAGCCCAGGTCGCTGTACGAGCAGTTCTTCCTCCCGCCCGGCGCCGAGCGGGAGGTCCAGGGACTGGGATCGGGGTTCATCATCCACCAGGACGGGCTGGTTCTCACCAACGAGCACGTGCTCCGCGGGGCCAGCGAGGTGGTGGTCACGCTGGCGGATGGCCGGGACTTCGCGGCGGAGGTGGTGGGAACGGACGAGGTCAACGACCTGGCGCTCGTCCGGCTCCACACCGAGGACGAGGAGCTGCCGGTCGCGCCGCTCGGCCGGTCCGACGGCCTCCTGATCGGAGAGTGGGTGGTGGCCATCGGGAACCCCTTCGGCTACCTCCTCTCGAACACGGAGCCCACCGTGACGGCGGGCGTGATCAGCGGGATCCGGCGCAACATCATACCCACCGACGGTGGGAACCGGGGGTACTACCTGGGCATGATCCAGACGGACGCATCGATCAATCCGGGCAACTCGGGCGGGCCGCTGGTGAACGCGGAGGGAGACGTGATCGGCGTCAACTCGTCCATCTTCTCGCGCAGCGGCGGCAGCGAGGGTCTGGGGTTCGC